>NZ_JAYGID010000088.1:0-20256 GCF_034931685.1 Synechococcus sp. CCY9202 | reverse complement strand
CTCTGGGTGTGGCGATCAGCCAGGCCTGCTACGCCACCGGCGAGAATCACGAGCGGGCGGTGCTGCGGCAGCTGCTCGGCGAACTGGATCTGGAGGGCGTGTTGATCCAGGCGGACGCGCTCCATACCCAGCGCCCGTTTTTCGGCAGCTCCAGGAGCAGGGGGCCGACTTCCTCCTGACGGTGAAAGCAAACCAGAAGACGCTGCACCGCCAGATCCGCAGCCAGTTCCAGGGGAAGCGCAAGATCCCTTTTGTGGCAACGGATCATGAGATCGGCCACGGTCGGGACATCACCTGGACGCTGCGTGCCAAACAGGCCCCTGAGCACATCCGGGAGGCCTGGATCGGCACCAGCTGGATCGTGGAAGTGGCGGCCGCCGGCACCCGAGACAGCAAGCCGTTCCAGGCCAACCACGTGTTTCTGACCAGCCTGCGCACGACCCCAGAAGCCCTGCTGCAACTGGTTCGCGACCGCTGGAGCATTGAGGGCTGGCACTGGATTCGCGACACCCAGCTCCACGAGGACGCCCACCGCTACCGGGGGAATGGCGCCGGCGTCATGGCCACCTTGCGCACCGCAGCGATGAACCTGTTGCGCCTGGCTGGGTTCCGGTCAATCCGGGCTGGCTTGCAGGCGGTGATGCACGACATCACGGCGCTGCTGGCGATGGCCAGGCGGAAGCCTCAGTCCAGCCCATGCTGAGACTTTGAATCAGCCCTGGCATCGTGCGGGTAGTGCCCAACCCTTTGGCGATGCGAAGCCTTCGCCGGATGCCCTTTCTCAAGGCACCATTCTGGAGGCCGGCCCTGCAGATGACCACAGCCCTGCTGGCCACTCAGCACAGCTGTGCACGGCTGCGGATGGTGGAGTGCCGTGGGCAGGTGAGTGCCGCCATGGTCTACGACTCCCTCCCAATCATTGACTGCTTCCGCCGCATCGACAACGACCGCATCCTTGGGATCATGGACGAAAAGGGTGTGGCTCAGCCCTATGTGTTTTTGCTCGAACGCGACGTCTGTCCGTCCCGGTATCCGCAG
The DNA here is from genome assembly GCF_034931685.1 of Synechococcus sp. CCY9202. Taxonomy (NCBI): domain Bacteria; kingdom Bacillati; phylum Cyanobacteriota; class Cyanophyceae; order Synechococcales; family Synechococcaceae; genus Synechococcus; species Synechococcus sp. CCY9202. The sequence continues at coordinate 19,218 of NZ_JAYGID010000088.1, read as the reverse complement.
CAACCCAGGCCCTAGAGACCGATCCGACCTGTAGGCATCTGATGTGATGTGCGACCCGCTAAACAGTCCGCAGCTGCCACCGCGGATTCTGATCGTCGACGATGAGCGGTTCAATCGTCAGCTTCTGACAACGGTGCTCCAGGACGAAGGCATCATCAGCACGGCTGGAGGCAGCGCTGAGGCGTTGGAGGCTGTCCGGATGAATCCACCCGATCTGATCCTTCTGGATGTCCGTCTGCCGGATATGGACGGCTTTGAGGTATGCCGCCGGCTGAAGAGCAATCAGGCCACCCAGGACATTCCAGTGATCTTCATCACGGCGATGAACAATCCGGAAGAGGAGGCCCGCGGCCTGCATCTTGGCGCTGTGGATTACATTACGAAACCCTTTAATCATACCGTAGTGAAAGCTCGGGTACGCACCCAGCTTCGACTGAAGCAGCAGGCCAACCTCCTATCACGCTATGCCTTCCACGATGCCCTCACTGGCCTGGCGAATCGACGAGCCTTCGACAGACTTGGGGAGCACGAATGGAACAGCTGCCAACGTCAATCCTTGCCCCTGGCGCTGATCCTGCTGGATGTTGATCACTTTAAAAACTACAACGACCATTACGGCCACGGGGCCGGAGACGATTGTCTGATCGCGATCGCTCGGTCCATGGCCTCGGCGGTGAATCGCTCCAGCGATCTGATTGCCCGTTATGGCGGCGAGGAATTTGCCATCGTGCTGCCGGAAACCGCACTTGCGCCCGCTTGCGCACTGGCGGAACGGGTTCGCCATAGCGTGGAGGAGCAACATCTGCCCCATGCGGCGTCCCCCACGGCCCCCCATGTGACCGTGAGCCTTGGCGTGGCCAGTCTGGTGCCCTCCGGCGGCAGCCGAATTCGAGACCTGATCCTCCAGGCTGACGATTGCCTGTACCGGGCCAAGCGGCAGGGCCGTAATCGTGTCTGCTCCAGGGCCGGTGGTTCCAACTCAGAAGCCACAGCCGATGCCAAGGCCGAGAGCCTCCCAGCGATCGACACTCAGCCATGAGTTCAGAGCTGGCTGATCGGTTCGGGGCTTGGGGGTTCCCCGCCCTGGTCATCCTTCGGCGAAACCGGTCAGATTGGAACCATCCAGAAGCTCCATCGCCAAAGACGTCAGATGCCCTCCGCCATCCGGAACCCCATTCCCGGTCCGCTGCGTGGACTACGCCGCCGCCTTGGCCGGGTGCTGCTCGCCTGGGGAGAAGCCCTCGATCCGCCTCCACCCCCGACGGGTCCGGCGTCGTTGCCAGTGGGCTCCCTGACCAAGGCCATCTCGCCTGCCGCCGCCCAATGCCCTGCCCTGCGGGAACCGCTTTCGGTGGAGAACGCCGTTCTCAACAGGGAAATGACCGTACTCAAAAGGGAAGTGAGCGATGCCCTGGCCGCCCTCGCCGCAGCCCATGCGCTGGTCACATCGGCGCGCTTGGCTCAGGTGCAGGCCATGCGGGCTGAAGTCGACGATGGGGCTGCCTCAGCGGATGCTCTGATGGCCCTTGCCGCTGACTACCAGGGCTGGCAGAGCGACCAGGTCCGACTGTTTGATGCGCTGGGATTGGTGCTGCGCATGAAGGTGCCAACGGGCAATGTGCTTGATCAGGTGGATCCACGCCTGCACGAGCAGGCCCGTTCCCATCTCGAGGGCCTGTCTCTGGAATATCAGCGAGGCCTGTTGATGCAGCAGTTTCATCCGCCGGGTTGAGCCAGCGTGGGGTTAGGCATCAGCCTGCCGGTTGTCGGTGCGTGGATGGGCCAGTCGTGTGGAACCGCTCAGGGTGAGACCTGCGCCCGGCCGTGGAGCTGCACCATGCCCCCCTCGAGGTTGGCGCGCTCGATCGTGATGTTGGGGTCCATCGGCAGGCGTGCCCGGATGCCACTGTCCACGGCACGGATCTCCACGGTGCCCCCTACAGCCTGCAGGTCAGTCTCCAGCTCGAGCAGCCCGGACTGACCCACCGCCTGGGCGGCCAGCACCAGCCGGTCCTGCTGGATCCGCAGCCGCACCAGCGGCACCAGGCCGAGCAGCTGCTCGCCAAGCCAGTCGCCGAGGGAGCGCCACTGGGGCCGGCTGAGGGAACGGGAGAGCCCTTCAGCGGTGAAGGCCACCTGGCCACGAATTCCGAACGGATCCTCCAGCTGGACTGATTGCCCCTTCAGCACATTGCCGACGGCCACCCGGATCGGGTCGGCACGAAGCTCCACCAGTTCGATTTCGAGATCCTGGTAGCGCACCCGCCGCGCCATCAGCCGCACACCGCTGAGGCGGCCGCGCAGCAGCTGCAGGGCCGAGCCCTCCAGTTGAAGATCGAGGCTCTCGATCGACTCGCACTGCTGCCGGATCCAGAGCTGCAGACCGGTGGCGATCAGTTGCATGACAGGACCGGACTCCTTCTCGGTTGGAGCGTTGGCCGCCCCTGCGGAAGGGGGAGCAGGAGTAGGGGGATCCTGGGGGGATTCGGGCAGGGGAGACGTGCTGCTCATCAAGGGTCACCCACGGGCTGCTTTTCTGAACTGGATTGCATGGGCTGCTCTGGATCCCTGCGCAGCGATGGGGTCTCGACCATGGACCACCAGGTGTCCGCCACCTGCAGGGGTTGATCGATGTGGGGAAGATGGCCACAGGCCTCCAGCTCCACAATCCGATCGCCAAGAAGAGCCAGGGCAGCCCGTTTCTGCGGTGACCTCAGGATGCGGTCGTCGGCGCCCCAGAGCACCCGGATGGGCTGATGCGGCAGGGGTTGGCCGCAGCCGGCGAAGCCGCCGGAGCGCGCGAAGCGACGCAGCGACTCTGCCCAGCCAGGAGTGCGCAGATGCAGGGAGGCGATTTCCAGCTCCGGTTCTCCCACATCTCGGTCCGGCTGGGCGAATGCACTGCGGCAGAGCCCACGGCGCACCTCTGGGAGGGAAAGAAAGCGCACCCCCAGGCCATCGAGCAGGGGCGGCAGGGGCATCGGTCTTCCCGTCAGCCCGGCTGGAGCCAGAAGCAGCAGGCGATCGATCCGAGCCGGGTGGCGCCGCGCCAGCTCCACCGCCACCGATCCACCCATGGAGGCCCCGATCAGGCTGATCGACGCATCAGAACCTGCTGCACTGGATGAAGCGATGCGCTCCAGCAGCGCCTCAAGATGGAGAAGCACACCGCGGGGGGAATAATCCCCCTTGGATGGGCGGGGGCTGAAACCGAAGCCGAACAGATCGGGGATATAGAGACGGTGCCGCCTGGCCAGCAACGGCGCCAATCGCCGGAACTCCAGAAAGGAGCTGTCGAAGCCGTGGAGAGCAAGCAGGGGCGGCCCCTGCCCCAGCACCGCCACGGGCCAGGCCATGCCGTCATCCCCCAGACCAGGCAGCGACCACCACTGCACTGAAGAGGCCAGGGAACGCCCCTCGGGATCCAGAAGGTTGAGCGCCGCCTGCTGCAGCAGCGCTTCCCCCCCGACGGCACCAGCCGCTGGCTTCAGCAGCTGGGTCACATTGACGGCCGCTCAGCTGACAGCCGATCTGTTGCCAGCGCCCGGCACACCGTGGTGCTCACCAAGGCTGCGAGGAGTTCCTCCTCGCCAACGGGGAAGGGCAGATGGTGCAGATCCGAACCCTCCTGGCAGGCGAAGGCGCAGACCGACTGCAGATCGACCAGGCTGGCTCCGGCCAGGCCCAGATCCTCCAGGGTCACCGGCAGGCCGAGGGCGCGGAAGAACGGCAGCAACTGGCGGCGCGCCTGGGCGGCGAGCTGGCTGCCGCCCACCACCTCCTCAAGCCGCAGCTGCACCAGAATCCCGAACCCAACCTTCTCGCCATGGAGGGCGCCGTGGCTGGCCCGGAGCTGGGTGAGTCCGTTGTGAACGGCATGGGCCACCACTGTCCGGCAGCGGGCACCGCCGATGCCACCGATCAGGCCAGCGGTGAGGCCGCAGGCCTCGGCGACACGGTCCCAGGCGGCACCGCCCGGCTGGGCCAGGGCCTCCACACCCTCCAGCAGCAGCTGATCACGCAGTACCCGCGCCATCTGCACGGCCTGCTGGGTCACACCGTCCTGGCTGGCACCGCTGCTCACCGAAGCCTCGTACCACTTGGCCACCGCATCGGCGATGCCGCTGGCGAGGGTACGCAGCGGCGCCTGCCGCACCAGCCGATGGTCGAACACCAGCAGATCGGGGCAACGCTGCAGCGCTACGTCACCCTGGAAGGCTCCAGTGGGGGAGTAGAGATTGGCCAGGGCTGTCCAGCCCGCGCAGGTGGCGGCGCTGGTGGGAACGGTGACGCAGCTCAGACCGAGACGATCGGCCAGCAACTTGCCGGCGTCGAGAACCTTGCCGCCTCCAGCGGCGATGACGCCGTCACAGCGGGCGGCCTGGGCCTGGAGCGCAATCGTTTCGAGATCCTCTTCGCAGCAGTCGTGCTGCAGCTCCGCAGAGGTGGGGGCACAACCATGACCCTGAAGATCCACCAGCAGGGAGGCGCGTAGGGACTGGGTGGCGTTGCTGCGGCCCAGCAGCAGGGGCCGGCGCGTCAGGGTCGCCACAGCGTCGAGGGAGTCCAGCCACGCCCCTGGACCGCGCAGAACCCTTGCCGGTGCGATGACGTGGGCAATGGAGCAGGGCCTGCCCCCCTCGGGTTCTGCCTGGGCCACGGGTTCGATCGACTGCTCCATCGGCTGCTGGATCTTGAGGGTTGTCCTCGTGGTCGGGACTGCCCGGCCGAAGACTTTGCACAATCCATAATCTAGAAGCGGCTCTGGGTGCATGAGAGCTGCTGATGGAATCGAGGAGCGACGCCCTTCAGAATCGCCGCACTGCATGGCCCCATGGCCGCGGCTGCTATGCCCTTCCTGATCAGTTCCCTGCAGATCGTCGGCGGCATCCTTCTGCTCTTCGGCGGCGGTGAATTGTTTGTGGCTGGTTCGGTGGCAGTGGCCCTGCTCCTGGGCATTCCCCAGCTGGTGATTGGCCTCACCGTGGTGTCGCTCGGCACCAGCGCCCCGGAGCTGTTCGTGAGTTTGCTCTCGACCCTGCAGGGAGGTGCCGGCGGTGATGCCCTGGCCGTGAGCAACGTGGTGGGCAGCAACATCTTCAACGTGCTGGTGGTGCTCGGCTGCAGTGCCCTGGTGATGCCACTGCGCGTCCAGAGTCGGCTGGTGCGCCGCGATGTGCCTCTGCTGCTGGGGGTGTCGATGGCCGTGTGGGGGATGGCCTCCGGCGGTCGCCTCACCTGGCAGGCCGGCGTCGCCCTGCTGGTGGGCACCGTGATCAATCTGGTCTGGGAAAGTCGCACGGCCAGCGAACACCCGGAGGAGTCGGCCGATGGGATGGAGGAGAACGAGGCCAGCTCCACACCTGTGGCCATCGCCCGGCTCGCTGCGGGACTGCTGCTGCTGGTGGGGGGATCCAAGCTGCTGGTGGATGGAGCCACCGCCGCCGCTGTGGGCCTCGGGGTGAGCAATACCGTGATCGGCCTGACGATCGTGTCGGCGGGCACCTCGATGCCGGAGCTGGTCACCTCGGTGGTGGCGGCTTACCGCGGCAAGACCGATCTGGCCATCGGCAATGTGGTGGGCAGCAACCTGCTCAACCAGTTCCTGATCCTCGGGATCTGCGCCACGGTGTCCGGCGGCCGCGGCCTGGGGGTGGATCCGGTGATGATCAGCCGCGATCTGCCGATCATGGTGCTCACCACCCTGGCCTGCCTGCCGATCTTCTGGACCCAGGGGGTGATCACGCGGCTGGAGGGCGGCATCCTTGTGCTGCTCTACGGCCTCTACCTCACTGAACAGATCCTCAGCAACAGCGCCCCCGCCATGGCGGATCCGTTCCGCTTCGTGGTGGTGGCAGCCGTGCTGCCGTTGGTGCTGGTCTTTCTCGTCTGGCAGATGCTGCGCTGGCGCGAGCAACGCAGCGGCTGAACCTGCTGTAGGGGGAATGCGTGAGAAGATCCGGCGAGTTTCCGGCCCCTGATGCGCTCCATCACCGTTGCCAAGGCGGTCCGACCCCTGTTTGGGAAGGCTCCCGGCCTGGGCTCTAGGAGCCTGCTGAAAAAGTCCCGAGGTCGCCATGACTTGAGTCTGACCTCTGGGCGCAGCGCCCGTGAACACTGGGCTCGGAGTCAGGCGTTCCCGGGCTGAATGGCCCTTGAAGGGGTTTTTCAGCAGTCTCCTAGGCGCCTGGGTCTGGCCGTGACGGCCCTGCTGGCGGGCCTTCCTCTGCTCACGGCCTGCGCTCCGGAGGGCGCCACCGGTCTGGAAAGCCCGAAGATGTCTCAGATCAAGGCGCGCGGGCGGCTGATCTGCGGGGTCGAGGGCAAGCTGCCCGGCTTCAGCTTCGTCGAGTCCAGCGGTGCCTACAGCGGCCTCGATGTGGACGTCTGCAAGGCGGTGGCAGCCTCCCTGCTGGGTGATCCCTCCAAGGTGGAATACCGCGATCTCAATTCCACCGAACGCTTTGCGGCCCTGGCAAGCGGTGAGGTGGATCTGCTGTCGCGCAACACCACCATGACCCTGAGTCGCGACTCGGCTGGCGGCAATGGGCTCAGCTTCGGCCCCACCACCTTCTATGACGGCCAGGGGGTGATGGCGCCGACGGGCAGTGGCATCAACAGTCTCAAAGATCTGGCTGGCAAGCCGATCTGCGTGGAGAGCGGCACCACCACCGAGCTCAACCTGGCCGACCGGATGCGCGAGCTGAAGGTGCCCTACACGCCGCTCAAGTTCCAGACCAGTGACCAGACCTACGCCGCCTATCTGGGTAAGCGCTGCGTGGCGGTGACCTCCGATCGCTCGCAGCTGGCGGGCAAGCGCACCAGCTTCCCCGATCCCAGCGCCCATACCCTGCTGCCGGAGGTGCTGAGCAAGGAGCCCCTCACCCCCGCCACCACCAATGGCGATCCGGTCTGGGCCGATGCCGTGCGCTGGACGGTCTACGGCCTGATGCAGGCGGAGGAACTGGGGATCACCCAGGCCAACGTGGACGCCAAGCTCGCCGAGGCCAAGGCCAGTGCGAACCTGGCGGACCTGCGCCGCTTCCTGGGTGTGGAAGGGGATTTCGGCCGCCAGCTGGGTCTGCCGGCTGATTTCGTGGTGAAGTCGATCAAGGCGAGCGGCAACTACGGCGAGATCTTTGATCGCAATGTCGGTCCTGGCTCCAGGCTGAAGCTGGATCGCGGCCTCAATCGCCAGTGGAAGGATGGCGGCCTGATCTACTCGCCCCCCTTCCGCTGATGCCGGCGGCCGAGCCCCCACCGCGCCAGCCGGTGACGATCGCCTGGTGGCGCAACCGCCGGGTGTTGCCCTGGGTGATCCAGATCTTGGTCGCCCTGCTGGTGTTGCTGCTGATCGCCTTTCTGCTGGGCAATCTGATCCGCAACCTCACGGCGGCGGGGATGCTGCTGAGCTGGCGCTGGCTCGGGCAGCCCGCCAGCTTTGACATTGCCGAATCGCTGCTGCCCTTTGATGCGGCCATGCCCTACTGGCGGGGCCTGCTGGCAGGGCTGGTGAACACCCTGCGCGCCGTGCTCACCGGCCTGGTGGGGGCCACCCTGCTGGGGACAGCGGCGGGGATGGCGGCCTTCAGCAGTAACGGCCTCTTGCGGGCCCTGGTGCGGACCTACGTGGAAGTGGTGCGCAACATCCCGCTGCTGCTGCAGCTGGTGTTCTGGTATTTCGTGGTGTTCCTGACCCTGCCGAACGGCACGGCTGCCCTGCAGATTCCGGGTGTGGTGCTGGCCAAGTCGGGGCTCTATGTGGCCGGTTTCGCTGAGGGTCTGCGCTGGGCCGGGCCCCAGCTGGTCAATGGCGTCTGGCAGGCCCCCCTGCGGCTGTCGGTGGAGTTCTCCGCCCTGATCACGGGTCTGGTGATCTATTCGGGGGCCTTCATTGCCGAGGTGGTGCGCGGTGGCATCGCCGCCGTGCCCAGGGGTCAGTGGGAGGCGGCGGCCTCCCTGGGGCTGCGCTGGTTCACCACCCTGCGCCGCATCGTGCTGCCCCAGGCGCTGCGGGTGATCATTCCCGGCCTCAACACCCAGTACATCTCCCTGGCCAAGAATTCGTCGCTGGCGGTGGCCGTGGGCTACGCCGATCTCTATTCCGTGGCCGAAACGACCCTCAACCAGACGGGTCGTGCCGTGGAGGTGGTGGTGCTGCTGATGGGGGCGTATCTGATCCTGGATCTGCTGATTTCGGCGCTGATGAACGGGCTCAATCACCTCGTTCAGATCAAGGAGCGCTGATGACTCACTCCCCCGCCCATCCGGCGCGCTCCGCCGCCAATCCGTCCCGCTCCGCATTGCTGTGGCTGCGGCGCGAGCTGTTTTCCAGCCCCGCCGACGGAGCCCTCAGCATCGGCCTGATCACCCTGCTGCTGCTGGCAGGGGCGGGCTTCCTGCGTTGGGCCTTCAGCCAGGCCGAGTGGGCGGTGATCCGGCTGAACAGCACCCTGTTCGCCGTGGGGCGCTACCCGGAGGCCGAGCAGTGGCGGCTCTGGCTGATCACGACCCTGTTCTCGGCCGCCGCCGGCCTCAGCTGGGGGCTGCTGCGCGCCTACCCCCGCGCCGATCGAAGGGGCGAGCTCTGGCCCCGTAACGACCGCATTGCCGCAGCCTTGCTGACCTTCCTGGCCCTTTGGACACCCTGGTTCCTGGAGCTGTCGGCGTCGATCGCCGGCCGTTGGTGGGGCCTGGCAGCCCTGTTGCTGGCCCTGCGTTGGCTGGCGGGCCGCTGGGGACGGCGACTGCCTCCACCGGTGCTGCGCCTGGTGCCCTTGCTCTGGCCCGTGCTCTATCTGGTGGGGCTTGGCCTGATCAACGGCGGCATCGGCCTGATCGATGTGCATCCCACCGCCTGGGGTGGCCTGCTGCTCACCCTGGTGGAAGCCAGCCTGGCGATCCTGCTCTGTTTCCCCCTGGGGGTGCTCCTGGCCCTGGGGCGCCGCAGCGAGCTGCCGCTGCTGCGCTGGGGATCGGTGCTCTACATCGAGTTCATCCGCGGGGCGCCACTGATCACCCTGCTGTTCCTGGGCCAGAACATCCTCGGATTCCTGCTCCCCGGGGGGCTCACTGCCGATCGGGTCTGGCGGGCCGCCTGGGTGCTCACCCTCTTTGCCGCGGCCTACCTGGCGGAAGCTGTGCGGGCCGGTCTGGCAGCGGTGCCTGGCGGACAGCTTGAGGCGGCCCGCAGCCTGGGGCTCTCCTACTGGCTGGCGATGCAGCGGGTTGTGCTGCCGCAGGCCCTGCGGGTGGCCCTGCCGGCAATGGTTGGGCAGTTCATCTCTCTGTTGCAGGACACCACACTGCTTTCGCTGATCGGCCTGATGGAACTGCTCGGCATCGCCCGCACGGTGATGGCCAACCCCGCCTTCCTGGGCCGCAACGGTGAGGTCTATCTCACGCTGGCGGTGCTGTTCTGGATCTGCTGCGCAGCTCTGGGCCTGGGCAGCCGGGCCTTGGAACGTCGCCTGGATCCCCACAGCACCGGCAGCTCCCGCTGACGCATTTCCAGCATTCGCTGATGCACCCTGAGCCAGCAGCCCAGATCAGCCTCTCGGCTCTCCCCCCATCCTTCACCGCTTCGGTGCCTTTCCGATGACTCCACCGCTGCCGCAATCTCTGGACACCCCGAATCCTCAGGGCGACGGCCGGTCCATGCCCCTGATGATCGAGGCCAGGGGAGTGCAGAAGTGGTATCCGAATGGCTTTCACGCCCTGCGCGGCGTTGATCTCTCAGTGCGGCGGGGGGAGGTGGTGGTGATCATGGGGCCATCGGGGTCGGGCAAGAGCACCTTTCTGCGCACCTTCAACGCCCTGGAAACCTTCCAGAAGGGCACGATCGAGGTGGATGGCATCGCCCTCACGGACGATCTGCAGCAGATCGATACGGTCCGGCGTGAGGTGGGCATGGTGTTTCAGCAATTCAATCTCTTTCCCCATCTCACGGTGCTCGACAATCTGATGCTGGCGCCGGTGCTGGTGCGCCGTCGTTCCCGCGAACAGGTGCGTCGTCAGGCCCTGCAACTCCTGGAGCGGGTCGGTATCGCCGAACAGGCCCAGAAGTATCCCGGTCAACTTTCGGGCGGCCAGCAGCAACGGGTGGCAATCGCCCGCTCCCTCTGCATGGAACCGCGGATCATGCTGTTCGATGAACCCACCAGTTCCCTTGATCCCGAGATGGTGCGGGAGGTGCTGGATGTGATGCAGAACCTTGCCAGCGAAGGGATGACCATGGTGGTGGTGACCCACGAGGTGCGCTTCGCCCGGCAGGTGGCCAGTCGGGTGGTGCTGATGGCGGAAGGGAGGGTGGTGGAGGAAGCCGAGCCTGAAGACTTCTTCACAGCCCCCAGCCATGAGCGCTCGCGCCGCTTCCTCGACCAGATCCTCTGAGCCGGGGATCATGGAGCCTTGAACCTTTGCAGCGCTGGGTTCAGACCCTGACGCCCTCCTCAGAGCGACCGAGATAGCGGAGCACAGCCTGGGTGCGGTTTGTCACCCCAAGCTTCTGAAAGATCGTCTGCAGATAGATGCGCACCGTTCCAGATGTGATCCCCAGATGGGCAGCGATCTCATTGTTGGTGAGGCCATCAGCGAGGCAGACGAGCACATCCCCCTCCCGGCGGGTGAGCGGCGGCAAGGCTGTGACGTTGGCTTTCAGCTGCTGCAGACCCTGATTGCGCTCGCGCAGGGCGCTTGTGGCGGTGGTATCCCACCAGCTTGCGCCTTGGCTGAGGCTGCGTAGGGCCACCTCCAGATGGTCCAGGGCCACGGCCTTATGGAGATAGCCCGAAGCCCCCATCTCCCACAGCCGCCCCACCCAGCTGACATCGTCCTGGCTGGTGAGAATCAGCACCGGCAGCCCGAAACCTGACACGATCCGCCGACAGACCTCCATGCCACCCAGGCCCGGAAGGCCGATATCCAGGATCACCACATCCACGGGCGCTTCGGCCAGCAGCTCCAGAGCCCGTTCTCCATCGGCCGTGGTGCGCACGTCCTCCACAAAGGCCTGGCGATGCAGGAATGTCTCGATCCCGAGGCTGTAGGCCTGGTCGTCTTCAATCAGCAGGAGCTTCAAGAGACTTGGTGTCAACCTCACGCCACGATGGCACCTCTGCCGGCAGAACGACCTCGAACAGGGCTCCACCTTCGGGGCGATTGGTGGCGGTGATCCGGCCATGGTGAGCCTCCACGATCTGGCGGCACAGGTAGAGCCCCAGGCCACTGCCGCGTCGATCGGGATCAGCGCGGTAGAAACGATCAAATAGTTGGGCCAAGGACTCTGCAGGAAACCCGGGACCACGATCCAGCACCTGAAGGCGTAGTTCACTGTCCACAGCGACGAGAACCAGGGCAATCACATCGCGGCGGAGGGAGTGGCCGATCGCATTGAGAAGAAGGTTTTCCATTAACCGACGCACCATGGCGGCATCGCACAGCCAGGTCAGGGTGTCCTGCCCAGCCGGGAGGCGCAGCTCCAGCACAATCGACCGTTCCTCTGCCAGGGGGCGTACGGCTTCGATGGCGTCCTGTGCCAGGCCGATCACGTTCAGGGGCTCTCGATGGAGAGGCAGGCCGTCGATATCGGCGCGGAAGATCTGCAGCAGGTCCTCGATCAGCCGAAGGCAGCGCTCCTGGCTGCTCAGGATCGCGACAAGGCCGCGCAGCTGCAGGTCGTTCAGCCCATCAGGATCAAGCTCCTGGCGCATCAGTCGGGCGGTGGCCAGAGTTCCGAGCACCGGGGTCTTGAGATCGTGGGCCAGGGTGTCGATCAGATCGTGCCGAAGATCGGCCTGGGCCAGACGCACCTCCATGGCCAGCTGGCGGGTGTGCAGGCGTCGATTACGGAGACATAATTCCGTGGTGACCCCCAGTGCCAGGCAGGCCAGAAGGCGGGAGGCCAGCGGCCGCCAGGCCAGGGACGCCGGCCAGGCTGCGGTGTGCAGCCCCAGCTTCAGAGGGATCAGCGTCAGCAGGCAACAGAGCAGGAAATAGCGCATCGCTTCGGCCCGTCCGCGACGCTCCGCTCCCAGCAGAAGGGGAACGACAAAGAGATAACCCACTACCACCTGCGTCGAAGAAAGCCAGTCGGCCAGCTGAATCAGCAGGGTGAGAAAGATGATGAAGCCGCGGGACTGCAGAACCCGCACACCACCTGCCCCAGGCCTCCGGGCCGATGATCGCGCCTCCAGGGACGTGGGAGGGCGGGAGTGTGCGGTCATGCGGAGGTTGTGAAGAGCTGAATTCTGGGATCGCTCCTCAGCGCTGGGGCGCCAAACTCCAGGCACGGGGCATTGGCTCCCGAACCCAAGGCTCCTCCCCGGGAACACGCCGTGCAGGCTCTGATCGAAACGCTCCCGGATCTGATCGGCGCAGCGGTGGAGGCCAACCAGCTCTGGGGCTATCTGGTGATCGGCATGCTGATGTTCTTTGAGAACGTCGTTCCACCGATTCCGTCCGAACTGATCATGCCGCTCGCCGGTTTTCTCGTAGCCCAGGGGAAGCTGGCGCTGCTGCCGGTGGTGGTGGCCGGCCTGAGCGGCACCCTGCTCGGCGCCTGGCTCTGGTACGGGGTCGGTCGCCTGATCAGTGAAGAGCGGCTGGCACGCCTGCTGGCTCGCCATGGGCGCTGGATCGGCCTCCATCCGAACGATCTGGCCCGCAGTCGCCGCTGGTTTCAGCGCCACGGCCATGCGGTGGTGTTCTGGGGCCGGATCCTGCCGGGGGTGCGCACTCTGGTATCGGTTCCAGCCGGTCTGGAGCTGATACCTCAGCTGCCCTTCCTGCTCTGGAGCGGGGCCGGCAGTCTGATCTGGATCCTCTTTCTCAGCCTGGCCGGCATGACCCTGGGCGAGCACTACGAGCAGGCCGCGGCCCGGATCGCCCCCTTCGCCCACGTGATCCAGGTTGTGCTGGTGCTGGCCGTGCTCGTCGTGGTGGCCCGGGTGGCTTTGGTGCTGCTGAGAACCTGGCGGGATCGCCGTGGTCGAGGCCTCGATTAGCGGAACGCGGGTTCCTCGGTGGTGGGCTGTCCCATCCCCGCGGGATCCAGGCGTTCGAGCGTGGTGATCAAGGTGATCGATACCACGACCACCACAACCGCGAATGCCGCCATGAGGCCATCGTTCCACCGCAAACCCCGGGGCGGTCTCTCCCCCATCCCTTCAAGCGGCCGACCGCAATCGGCACAGATCAGGCTGTCCCGGCCACCACCCACCCCCTGTCTGGAGCGGGCCGCCACACGACAACCGCAGGAAGGGCAAGGCAAGGGTGGAGCGCGGAACCAACCCCTATCGTCCCACCGCTCAGCGCAGGCGGTGATCAGGACACCTGATCACAAATCTTCTGATCACGAATCCTTGATGCAGACATAGGATTTTCTCGCTGCCAATCCACCCATGATCAAGCGGCACCCCTTTAGTATCAGCGGCCAATCATTGCCGTTGTCCAACCGATGCCAAAGGCCTGAACAAGCTGTCTCCCTTTTTCCTCGCCTGGCCCCGATCACCTTGCTGGGGTGAAGTGTTGTCGATAACTCCCGCATGGCACCTCATTCAGGCTTGAATGTGTCATCCACCCGATCACTCCAGGCGGCTTCCAGAGTGGCCAGGGCCTTGGCCAATGTCTGACCACTTCTGGATGTCCATGGCTGCCTTGCTTTTCCTTCCCCCTACTCCCCTGCGATGAGCGTCTTCCTGGCTCAGACGGCCTGGCTCATTCCTCTCTACCCCCTTCTCGCCGCCCTGGCCTCGCTGGCCTGGTCGTCGGGCGGGATCGCCCGAACCGGGCCAAGGCCGTGCGGTTACCTCAACCTGTTGATGGTGAGCGTGTCGTTCGTCCACAGCGTGCTCGCCCTGATCGCCCTGCATTCCAATGCCGCGGCTGGCGCCGCCGCCCTCTATCGACCTCTGACGATCAGCTGGACCTGGCTGTCGACCGCCGGACTGCGTATCGGCTTTGATGGGATCATCAGCGAACCGTCGCTGATTGCGATGACGGTGATCACAGGCCTGCATGTTCTCGTGCAGATCTACACGATTGCCTATCTGGAAATGGACTGGGGCTGGCCCCGCTTTTTCGGTTGTCTGAGTTTCTTCGAGGCCGGCCTCTGCGGGCTTGTTCTCACCGATTCGCTGTTCTTCAGCTATGTGATCCTTGAATTGCTCACCCTCGGTACCTATCTGATTGTTGGTACCTGGTACAACCAATCTCTGGTGGTGAAGGGAGCCCGCGATGCCTTCCTCACCAAGCGGGTGGGGGACCTGATCCTGCTGGCCGGGGTGATCGCGCTGCTACCGATGACCGGCACCTGGAATTTCCATGGCCTCCAGGCCTGGGCGGCGGCCCAGGCCGCCTCTGGTGATGGCTTGCCGGCGGCCTTCACCCTGATCCTTCTGGCCCTGATTGCAGGCCCGATGGGAAAGTGTGCTCAGATCCCGCTCCATCTCTGGCTGGATGAGGCGATGGAGAGTCCGCTTCCCTCCACCGTGCTGCGCAATTCGGTGGTCGTGGTCGGTGGTGCCTGGGTGTTGCTGCGCCTGGAACCACTGATCGAACTCAGCCCGCTCGTCCAGGCCGTGCTGGTGGTCGTCGGGGGAACCACCGCTTTGGTGGCCTCCCTGATCGCCCTGGCCCAGGTGGATGTGAAGCGCGCCCTGTCGTTCCTGGTGAGCAGTTGGCTGGGTTTGCTGTTTGTGGCTGTGGGACTGAGTGGCATCACTGTTGCCGACCATCTTCTGCTGGTCTATCCCCTGCCGATGGCCCTGATGCTGATGTCGATCGGCACCATCGTGATCAGCAACGTCACCCAGGACCTCACCCAGCTGGGTGGGCTGTGGAGCCGCAGGCCCCTGATGGGCATCGCTTTCCTCGTTGGTGCCTTCGGCCTGATCGGTCTGCCTCCGTTCGGCGGCTTTGCCGCGCTGCGGGAATTGTTGGCCCTCACGGCCGCCAGTACCCATCCCCTGCTGCTCAGCGGCCTGGTGCTACTCACCAATGCATTGATCAGCGCGGGGCTGATCAGGGTCTTCGGCCAGATCTGGGGAGGCCGCACCACCCCCTTCACAGTCCGCTCTCCGGAAGGGCTCTGGTTGATGGTGCTGCCCACGCTGTTCCTCACCGGTCTGGTGCTGCACATGCCCCAGTTGCTGGTGCGGAACGGCATCTTTGCCCTCACGCCCCTGCCTGGCTGGGGTCCGTTGGCGGTTCCCTTGCTGCTCTCCACCCTGCTGGGGGGTGGACTCTCGGCCCTCTTCTATCTGCGGCCCCATCCCCTGGCCCATCTGCCGGCAGCCCTTGGGGGCCTGCAGGACTGGCTCGCCCACGACATGCAGACCGAGCGCTTCTATCACCGCACCGTGGTGGGGCTGGTGCTGACCCTGGCCCGCCTCAGCGCCTGGTCGGATCAGCGTCTGGTGGATGGGTTCAGCGAGGTCACCGGTGAAGCCACCCTCGAAGGCGCCCGGCGCCTCAGTCTCACCACCTCCGGCCGGTCCCAGGCCTATGCCCTGTCGCTGCTGCTGGGGGTTCTGTTGATGTCCGCCTGGTTGCTGGCCAGCCAGCCCCTCGTGCCCTTCGTTTCTCTCCGCTGATGGCACCCTCCGTTCTCCTGCTGCTGCTGGCTTTCCCCCTGGCCGCCGGCCTGCTGCTGCCGCTGCTTCCCGAGGGGAAGCCCGTACGGGTGCGCAGCCTTGCGGCTGCGGCCACGGCCGCCCAGCTGCTGGTGGGTCTGCTGTGCTGGCGCCTGCCCCCTGCTGATCTCCATCAAGACTGGGTGCCCCAGCTGGGTCTTCAGCTCGATCTCGGGCTGGATGGTCTGTCGTTGCCGCTGATCCTGCTCACCAGCCTGCTCTCCACGGCCGCCATCCTCTCGGCACCGGCTGATCAGCTGCGGCCCCGGCTGTTCTTTCCGTTGTTGCTGGCCACCAACCTGGGGGTCATGGGCGCCTTCCTCGCCCGCAACGCCCTGCTGTTCGTGCTCGCCTTCGAGCTGGTGCTGATCCCCACCACGCTGCTGGTGGCGATCTGGGGAGGTGAGCGGCGCGCCGGCGCTGCGATCCGTTTCCTCCTCTATGGCGCCGTTTCCGGCCTCGCCCTCCTGGCGGGCGTGCTCGCCTTCGGCTGGTTCAACGCCAACGGTTTCAGCTTCGGCTACGACGACCTCAGCAACGCTGATCTCTCCCCCACCGCCCAGCGCTGGATCCTGGCCCTGCTGCTGCTCGGTTTCGGCCTGAAACTTCCGGTGGTGCCGCTGCACGGCTGGCAGCCGCTCACCTACAGCCAGGCCCCCACTCCGGTTGTGATGGTGGTGGGCGGTGCGGTTTCGAAGCTGGGCGCCTACGGGCTACTCCGTTTCGCGGTGGGTGATCTGCCCGATCTCTGGGTGAGCTGGTCGCCCTGGATCGCCGCTGCGGGCGCCATCAGTGCCGTGTATGGCGCCCTCAACGCCATCGCCCAGAGCGACATGCGCCGCCTGATGGCCTACAGCTCGCTTGGCCATATGGGTCTGCTGGTCCTGGCCCTGGCGGCGGCAACGCCCCTCAGCCTGCAGGGAGCCGTGGCCCAGATCCTGGCGCACGGTCTGATTCTGGCTCTGTTGTTTGCCTGTGTGGGGCTGATCGAGCGCAAGACCGGCACCTCCTCCATACCCGAACTTTCCGGTCTGCTCAATCCCCTGCGGGGCCTGCCGTTCACCCTGGGGATGTTGCTGGTTGCCCTGATGGCAGCCGCCGGCATTCCGGGTCTGGCCAGTTTCCCTGCCGAGCTGCTGGTGTTCGAAGGCAGTTGGACCGCCTTCCCCCGCGCCACCCTGGTGTGTCTGGTGGCCTCAGGCTTCACGGCCGTCTATGCCGTGCGTCTGTTCAACCGGGTGGGCTTCGGCCGTCTGGATAACGAGCGCGCCGACTGGCAGTCGACCTGCTGGAGCGAAAGGGCCCCGGCCCTGGCGCTCACCCTGCTGGTGATCGCTGTCGGGATCTGGCCTACGGCCCTGGTGGGCTGGAGCGAGGCCGATACCGCCGCCCTGGCGGTCCGCCCCCTGATCATCCCGAACTCAATCGCCCCCGCCTCGCTGGCCATGGTGCCCTCCGGCCTCGTCTCAGCGGCCGCCCCCTCCGCTACCCCCTCGGTCGTTCTGCCGTCATGAGCACGTCTCCCGTTCAGGCCGGCGCCCCGGCCACCACCCCCCTGATCCCCCCTTCCAACCATCCCTACGCGGAGGTGATTCACCGGCTTGAGGCCGGCGGCTCAATGCTGCCGGACACGCCGGAGAACCTGATGCAGATCATCGGCATCTACAAGGCCTATGCCGTGCCGATGGATTTTTACTGGCGCGATCTGCTCTACATCGCTGAGCAGGTGTTCCTCCAGCCCCTGCCCGCCTTCAAATACCTGATCTCACAGGAGTATCTGGATCGACCCAATTCCTATGCGGGCGATCAGTCGTCTCTGAGGATCTGGCGGGGTGGAGAGAAGGCGCATCCGGAACTGCTGGCCTTCATGGAGAAGGGCGAAACCTTCCGCATGCCCAAGCTACTCCATCACCTCTGGCACGACCGGGTGAATATGGAGTTCGCCGAGGCCTGCATGCGGGCCATGCTCTGGCACCAGGGTATGGGGGGGCGTTTCAACGACTATCTCGAATCGGAGGCCTACCGTGCCAATGCTGACCGAGCAATCCATGCTTACTTCAAGCGCAACCCCGTGATGCTGGGCTTGTACAAGTTGTTCCCAGAGATGTTTCTGGAGCAATGCAAGCAGGCCAGCTACACCGCCAATCTCGGCCTGTTCTGGGAGGTGATGGCGCCGGTCTTTTTCGAAATGAGCGACATCTACGATGAAGGTGGCTTCCAGGGCGTTCCCGATGCCATGGACTTTTTGGTGAATGGCATCTTTGCGGTGGCAGGAAGGCCGATCTACCACCACGTCTATGTGGATGGGGAGTGCATTGAAGTCATCCCCAAAAGCGAAGGATTCACCTGGCTCTACGAAGCTGCTCTCCCGTATGTGGAAGCAGTGTTCTACCGCACATCACCCTTCCGAGGCACCAAGAGCTACAACGCCCAGGCTGGACAGGTGCCGAGCGATCAGGCTGATTTCCACTACGGAATTCTCTATGCTGACGTGTTTCCGGTGGGTTCGGCGGGCATCCCCCCCACCCTGCTGATGCAGGACATGCTGCATTTCCTGCCCCCCTACCTGCAGGAGCTCTACCGCAAGCACCGCCGCAGTGAAGAAGACCAGTTGGTTCAGCTGGGCATCACCTTTCAGCGCTCGATGTACAACGTCACCTCGGCGGTGATCCAGGCCTTGCGCTGTGCCCTGCTCTATCCGCTCGACGACACCAATCCGGAGCACCTGCTGGCCAACCGACGCTTCTTCGAGGCGCAGATGGACCGTTTCCTCAGGCCGGAGGCGCGCCTGCCCCAGGTCCAGACCCAGGACTATCGCTGAATCCGTTACCTCCTCTTACACCTATGGCCTCCATCATCGAGACTGCGCGCAGCGCGGGCTGCTTCGCCACTCTCCTCACCGCGGTGGAGGTGGCTGGCCTCACCGCTGCGTTGGAGAGTCCGGGGCCCTTCACGGTGTTCGCACCGGTGGACGATGCCTTCGCAGCCCTCCCGCCCGGCTGCGTGCAGACGCTGGTGGACAATCCGCCCCAGCTGGCCCGCATCCTGAAATACCACGTGCTGGGCGGCAACTTTTGCCGTGCCGATCTGGTCGATCAACCGGAGTGGCAGAGCCTCGAAGGGGCCCCGGTACCAATTCGCAGCGTCGAACCCTTTGAAGTGAAGAACGCCACGGTCGTCTCGGCGGACATCGTCTGCGATAACGGCATCGTGCACGTGATCGACCGCGTCATCCTGCCGGGCTGATCAGCTGCGACAGGCAGCTCGCCAGGGTCGGGCGATCCCCAGGTGATGGTGATCCATGACTGGGATCGTCAAGGCTGATGCTCCCCACCTGTACTCATGGAAGCTGGATCCCTGATTGGGGTCGCGTCACTACCAGATTCAGACAAGGGTGGCCGATCCAGATCGGGTGCTTGTGGCTCAAGAGCCAGGATTGACTGGATTGATTGTCTGACCGTATCCGTTCAGGGGTCGGGACAGCACGCGGCGAACTTCGTCTCAGCTGAACCCTTGACGGCGCCCTGATTCCCGTTTGCATCTCAGGCAGAGACTGCTTGAGATGGGCGCTCCTCCTGCTGGCATT
>NZ_JAYGID010000087.1:0-23287 GCF_034931685.1 Synechococcus sp. CCY9202 | reverse complement strand
GCGTGGCACGCCGCGGCGGCGGCGGCGGCGCCATGGCCTGCTGCAGCAGCTCCACCAGACGCTGCCGCGCCGCCACCCGGTTCTGCCACTGGGAACGGTGCTCAGAGGCCGTGATCACCACCGCCCCCTCCACCAGGCGCCCCTCCAGACGACGCAGGGCGCGGGCCTTCTGCAGAGGCGGCACGGCAGCGGACGTGGCCAGGGGGAACACCAGCTCCACGCGTGAATCGGTGGTATTCACGTTCTGACCACCGGGCCCGGAGGAGCGGGAGAAGCGCCAGCTCAGGTCCGCCGCCGGGATCAGCACCGCCGCCGTGACGCGCAGATCACCACTGGGCTGTTGGCCTGGCATGTGTTCAGGATGACAGGACACCTGCCAGAGACAGCGAGGTGAAACATGGATGCTGTGTAACCGTACGGAGATTCACTCCGGGCGGCCCCACCCCATGGCGAACCCCAAAACCTGGATCGACGAGATCTTTGATGGCGTGCGCTACGGCCTGGCCGGCCGTGTACTCGCAGAAGAGCAGTCGCCCTACCAGCTGGTGACGATCATCGAGAGCCAGCGCTACGGCAAGGGGCTGCTACTGGATGGCTGCTGGATGACCGCCGAGCGGCAGGAGCGGCACTACCACGAGGCGATCGTGCATCCGGCCCTGTGCGGCGCCGCGTCGATCGAGCGGGTGCTGGTGATCGGCGGCGGCGATGGCGGCACCGCCCGCGAATGCCTGCGCCACGCCGGCGTGCAGCACCTCGACATGGTGGAAATCGACGGGCTGGTGGTGGAGTGGAGCCAGCGGCATCTGCCCTCGATCGGGGGCGGCTGCTGGAGCGACCCCCGTTTCCACCTCACCGTGGGCGATGGCATCGCCTGGGCCGCCAACGCACCGCCGGCCAGCTACGACGTCGTGATCGTGGATGGCTCCGATCCCGCCGGCCCGGCCGAGGGCCTGTTCAATCGGGCCTTCTTCGAGCACTGCCGCCGCATCCTCAAACCCGGCGGCGTGTTCGCCACCCAGAGCGAATCCCCCGAGGCCTTCCGGCAGGTGCACCTCGACACCGTGCGCCTGCTGCGCGAGGTGTTCGGCCACGCCGATCCGATGTACGGCTGGGTGCCGATGTATCCAAGCGGCTGGTGGAGCTGGACCTTCGCCGCCCTTGATGGCCGCCGCTATCTGGAGCCGGATTCAGCGCGCGCCGCGGCCATCCGCGAGGGCTGTGAGATCTGGTCGCCCCGCTGGCAACGTGGGGCCTTCGACGCCATCCCCGCAGGCATCGAGCGCGCACTCAACGCATGAACAACCTCTTTGTCACGGATTTGTTTGACACCGATGGTGCCATCTACATGGCCAGCCGCCGCGATCCCGCCGGCTGCCGCGTGGGGTTGTTCGGCGTGCCCTACGACGGCACCACCTCCTTCCGCCCCGGCACCCGTTTCGGGCCTGCAGCGATCCGCGAGGTGAGCAGCGGCCTCGAGACCTACTGCCCCCAGCTGGACCTGGATCTGGATGATCTGGCCTTCGCCGACCTCGGGGCCCTGGAGATCCCCTTCGGAGCACCGGAACCGGTGGTGGCAGCGGTGCGGCGGGGCACGGAACACCTGCTGAGCCTGGGCCTGCGGCCTCTGATGCTGGGCGGCGAGCACTCGATCAGTTCCGGTGCCGTGGGCGCCGTGGCGGTTCACCACCCGGATCTGGTGCTGGTGCAGCTCGATGCCCATGCCGATCTGCGCCACAGCTGGCTCGGCACCCAGCACAGCCATGCCTGCGCCATGCGGCGCTGCCTGGAGGTGTTGCCCAGCCAGGAGCTGCTGCAGATCGCCATCCGCAGCGGCACCCGCGAGGAATTCAGCGAACTCCACCAGAGCGGCCGCCTGGTGGCGATCGAGCGGATGGCCGCGGCTCTGCACCCCCTGCGCGGCCGCCCCCTCTATCTCACCGTGGATCTGGACTGGTTCGATCCCGCCGTGATGGCCGGCACCGGCACGCCAGAACCCGGCGGCTTCCTCTGGAACGACTTCGCCGCCCTGGCGGACGAGCTTCGCCACCACAACCTGGTGGCAGCGGATGTGGTGGAGCTGGCCCCCCAGCTCGATCCCAGTGGGGTGAGCAGCGTGCTGGCCGCCAAGGTGTGCCGCAGCCTGCTGTTGCTGCTGGGCCGGGCGGCCGGCCACTGATCGCACCCCGCTGGAGTCAGTAGCAACAGGTGCCGCTGGTGCGCTGCTCCCGCAGGCGATCGTGCTGCTGACCCAGGAGCATCACCGCCAGGGTGGGGTGGTTATGCAGCAGGTTGAGGAAGCGCAGCCGCTCCAGACGCAGCACTTCCACCGGGGTGCGCGCGATGGCATCGTTGAGGAAGGCCATCTGGCGCCACATGATCTCCTGGTAGCTGAAGAGCTCGCCCGCCCTGTAGCAGAGCCGAGACCCGTGCTCATCAACCAGCTCGACGATGCCGCGGCGGACGGCATAGATGGCGTCAGCCGTGCGGCCCCGCGAAAAGATATGGGCGCCGGTGGGAAACGTGAAGGTCTCGCAATCGACCTGACCGGCCATCAGGGCGAGGGGAGACGGAGCGGCGGGTGTCGTGACCAATCTGGTCACCTCCTGGCTGAAAGGTTCTGATGATTACATTCCTACAACCGCCGCGGCCACAACGGCAGCAAGAAGCACCAAGCCTCGGTTTTCCGGCACAGATCCGTGGCCCTTGCTCAACAGCTCAGACCTGAGGGCATGAGCCGCTTCAGGCTTCCCACCGCTGCGGTTCGTCAGGCTCCACGGCCAGGCAGAGCTGACGGCTGGGGAGGTGGCTGGCGCGGGCAACCATGCCGGTTGAGCCTGCCCCCTCTGGGCCCATGCCAGGCAGCCGGGCTGGTCTGGCCGTCCAGTGGTGGCACCAGAGGTCGCCGGCCAGGTCGGGATGGATGGCCAGGCGGCGCAGCTGGCACCAGCCCATCTCCTCGCCGCGGGGCGGCGTGCAGTGACGACAGCTGCGGCAGCTGGAACGCTGACCCATCAAAACTCGATCAAGGCGCCCAACGTAAGGAGTTCGCGGACCGATCGCCAGGGAAATGGCCCGAATCCTCCACTTTCCTTCGGGAAGTGTCCCTTGAAGGGACGCTTCTGGACATTGATCGGTTCCGCATCGCCGCTGACATCCCCACGCGCAAACCATGCGGCTGCTGTCCAGCAGCGGCTCTCCAGCTTCTGCTCTCCATAGGATCCGGCCAGCGCTGCATCCCACCTGCCATGGCCGACTCCGCCACCGATCCGCTGCAACGCACGCCCCTGTTCGAGGCCGCCCGCGACGCCGGGGGGCGGATGGTGCCCTTCGCCGGCTGGGAGATGGCTGTGCAGTTCGGCGGGCTGGTGCAGGAGCACACGGCCGTGCGCCAGCGCTGCGGCCTGTTCGACATCTCCCATATGGGGGTGCTCACCCTGCGGGGGGAGGGGGTGAAAGACGCGCTCCAGACCCTGGTGCCGACCGATCTGTTCCGCATCGGCCCCGGCGAAGCCTGTTACACGGTGCTGCTCAACGAGGCGGGCGGCATCCTCGATGACCTGATCGTCTACGACTGCGGCCAGGTGGGCGGCCAGGAGGCCGGCGAGGGCGGCAGCAGGGGCGAGCTGGTGCTGGTGATCAACGCCGCCTGCATCGAAGCCGACACCGCCTGGCTGCGCCGCCACCTCGAGCCTCAGGGGGTGACCCTCACCGACCGCAAGGGCGACGGGGTGCTGCTGGCCCTGCAGGGCCCGGAGGCGCCGGCACGGCTGGAGGCCCTCAGCGGCGCCGATCTCTCCGGCCTGCCCCGCTTCGGCCATCGGCAGATCCTGCTGTCCGGCGCCGCCACCGGAGCGGCCGCCGGCGCCCCCGTGTTCGTGGCCCGCACCGGCTACACCGGCGAAGACGGCTTCGAACTGCTGCTGGATCGCCAGGCCGGCCTCGCCCTCTGGCAACAGCTGCTGGCCGAGGGGGTGGAGCCCTGCGGCCTCGGGGCCCGCGACACCCTGCGCCTGGAGGCGGCCATGCACCTCTACGGCAACGACATGGATGCAACCACCACACCCCTGGAGGCCGGCCTCGGCTGGCTGGTGCACCTGGAGATGCCCAAGCCCTTCATCGGGCGGCAGGCCCTGGAGCGGCAGACAGCGGAAGGCGTTGGGCGGCGGCTGGTGGGCCTGGAGCTGCAGGGGCGTGCCATCGCCCGCCACGGCTACCCGGTGCTGTGTAACGGCGAGCCGGTGGGGGAGATCACCAGCGGCAGCTGGTCGCCCACGCTGGGCAAGGCGATCGCCCTGGCGTCGGTGCCGGTTGGCTCCGCCCGCCTCGGCACGGAGCTGGCGGTGGAGATCCGCGGGCGCGAGGAGCCAGCGCTGGTGGTACGGCGGCCTTTTCTGCGGCGGGGTTGAGGGTGGCCTGGACGGAGCGGGCCGATTCACCACGGCAGGCCGCCATCGCCCTGGGCAGCAACCTGGGCGACTGCCGCGCCACCCTGGAGGGCGCCCTGGTGGAGCTGGATGCCAGCCCCGGCATCCGCCTGCTGCGTCGCTCCGCCTGGTACCGCAGCGCACCGGTGGGGCCGCCGCAACCCGACTATCTCAACGGCTGCGCCGTACTGGAGGTGCTCCTGTCGCCGGAGGCGCTGCTCGATCGGCTGCTGGAAACGGAGACCCGATTCGGGCGGGTGCGGGCCGAGCGTTGGGGGCCGCGCACCCTCGACCTCGACCTGATCCTGCTCGGCGACCTGCGCCTGGATGGCGAGCGCCTGCAGCTCCCCCATCCGCGCATGCGGGAGAGAGCCTTCGTTCTGGTGCCGCTGGCGGAGATCGCGCCCGACTGGATCGATCCGCTGACGGGCCTCAACGTGGCGGCCCTGGCCCGGCAGCTGCCGGACGACGGCGGCCTGGAGCGGCTGGCGCTGCAGAGCTGATGAGCGACTTCTTCCAGAACGGCATCGTCACCACCCTCCACGACCTGGGGGGACGCAGCGAGGCCTGTCTGGCGGCTGCGGTGGCGGAGCAGGCGCAGCGCCTGCCGCTCACCCTGGTGCTGCCCTGTCTGCACGCCGAGCTGCGGGGTCCGGCCCTGGAGCCGTTCGTGCGCCAGCTGGCCACCATTCCCTGGCTGAACGAGATCGTGATCGGCCTCGATCGGGCCGATGCCGCTGGATTCCGCGAGGCCCTCGCCCTGTTCAGCCAGCTGCCCCAGCCGCACCACCTGATCTGGAACGATGGCCCCCGGGTCACCGCACTGATCAAAGACCTGGGGCATCAGCAGCTGGCGCCGG
Organism: Synechococcus sp. CCY9202; assembly: GCF_034931685.1. Taxonomy (NCBI): domain Bacteria; kingdom Bacillati; phylum Cyanobacteriota; class Cyanophyceae; order Synechococcales; family Synechococcaceae; genus Synechococcus; species Synechococcus sp. CCY9202. The sequence continues at coordinate 18,003 of NZ_JAYGID010000087.1, read as the reverse complement.
CGGAACGGGGCAAGGGCCACAACATCTGGCTCTGCCTGGGCCTGGTCCAGGCCCTCGGGCGGGCCGAGGTGGTGGCCCTGCACGATTGCGATGTGGTGAGCTTCACGCCGCGGATGCTGGCCCGGCTCGTCTATCCGCTGCTGCATCCCGACAGCGGTTTCGTGTTCGCCAAGGCCTACTACCCGCGGATCAGCGCTGGGGTGATGTACGGGCGGGTCAGCCGCCTGTTCGTCACCCCCCTGCTGCGGGCCCTGCGGCGCTGCCTGCCCCCCAGCCGCTACCTGGAATTTCTCGACAGCTTCCGCTACCCGCTCGCCGGCGAGTGCGCCATGCGGTGGAGCGCGGCACGGCGTCTGCATCTGCCCAGCGACTGGGGAATGGAAATCGGCGTGCTCACCGAGATATTCCGCGATCACTCCACCCGCCAGCTCTGCCAGGTGGACATCGCCGAGGCCTACGACCACAAGCACCAGCCGTTCCCGCCCGAAACCGATCACAAGGCCGATCACGAGACCGATCACGGCGGTGGCGGCAGTGGCCTCGGGCGGATGGGCCGCGACATCGCCCTGGGGCTGTTCCGCGGGCTGGCGGCCCAGGGCCAGGTGCTCGATCTGGCGCTCGTGCGCAGTCTCGCGACCGCCTATCAGCGGATCGTGCTGGATCTGCTCGATTCCCACGCCGCCGACGCCGCCCTCAACGGCCTGCGGCTCGATCGCGGCGAGGAGACCCGCGCCGTCTCCTTCTTCGCCGCCTGCCTGCTGGAGGCCGGGCGGAGTTTCGTGCAGGAGGATCAGCTCTCCCGGCTCACTCCCACCTGGGATGAGGTGAGCCAGCGCAGGCCCGAGGTCCTGTCGAGGCTGGCAGCGGCGGTGGCGGCCGACCGGGCCGACCATGCTGGCGCCTGAGCCCCCCAGCTTCGCCTTGATGAGCACGCCCCATCCCCGCACCCTGCTCGGCGTGATCAACCTCTCGCCGGAATCGATGGTGAGAGACTCGGTGGTGGCGGGCACGGAGCAGCTCCTGCAACGGGCCGCCTGGTTGCACAGCCAGGGCTGCGCCGTGATCGATCTGGGTGCCCGCTCGATCACGCCAACGGCGGCGATGATCAACGACGCGGAGGAACAGCGCCGGCTGCTGCCCGCCCTGGGCCGGCTGCTGCAGGAGGGCTATCGGGTGTCGGTGGACACCTGGAGTTCGCAGACCGTGCGCGTCGCCCTGGAGGCCGGCGCCACCGCCATCAATTTCACCGGCGCAGACATCGAGCCCTCGGCCCTGGCGGCGGTGGCGGCAGCCGGCGCCTCATTGATGCTCACCTACATGCCCTATGGCGACGCCTACCGCATGCGCACTGCCGCTCCGGTGCCCTACCGGTTGCAGGGGCTGCTCGATCACCTCGGCCCGCGGGTGGAGCAGGCCCGGGCCGCCGGCGTGGGTGAGGTGATCATCGATCCCAACCTCGGCATCATCCACCCCGCCACCGACGATGTCGGCAAGATCCAGCTGCAGAACAGCGTGCTCTGGAACCTGGATGTGCTGCGCCAGCTGGGCTGCCCGATCCTGCTCTACGCCGCCCGCAAGCCCGAGCGGCTGGCGCGCATCCTGTTCGCCTCGAATGTGCTCTTTGCCGGCGCCGACTGGATCCGCACCCACCATCCCGACATGATCCAGGCAATGCTGACGGCGGCGACGCCATGAGCGACCTGCCTCTGCACGGCCGGGTGGCCCTGGTCACTGGCGGCGGGCGCCGCACCGGCCGGGCGATCGCCCTGGCCCTGGCGGGCGCTGGCGCCGATGTGGTGGTCCATTACCGGCACAGCGAAGCCGAGGCCCGTGAGGCGGTGGAGCAGGTGGAGCGGCTGGGGCGGCGCGGCCTGGCCCTGGCGGCTGATCTGGCGGATGCTGAAGCCACCGCAACCGCCTTCGCCACAGCGGTGGAGCGGCTGGGGCGGCTCGACATCCTGGTGAACAACGCGGCCGGCATCGTCTGGAAGCCGCTGGGGGCGATGGATGTGGCCGATTGGCATCGCAGCATCGACGACACCCTCCACATCACTTACCACGCCTGCCGTGCCGCCCTGCCATGGATGCGCCACCAGGGGTACGGCCGCATCGTCAACCTGATTGATGTCGACGCCGATGCGCTGATGGCGGTGCCGATGGTCACCCCCTACAAGATCGGCAAGACCGGCGTGCTGCAGCTCAGCCGCACACTGGCCGTCACAGAGGCTCCGTACGGCATCACGGTCAATGGCGTTTCACCCGGCACCCTGGAGAACTCGGAGCGCAAGCCGCCACTCGAACGGATCCCGGCCGGCCGCTACGGCAGAACCGAGGAGGTGGCGCGGGCGGTGCTGTTCCTGGCCGATCCGGCCAGCGGCTACATCACCGGAAGCAACATCAAGGTCTCAGGCGGTTATCTGATCTGATGCGACCTGATCTGACACGAGCTGATCCGACATGACCTGTTCAGCCATCGCCGCATAGTGATCAGACATGTCTGCGTCCAGATAGCCTTGGATCAATCGACTCGTGAAGCTGTTGAGCGGATAATCGAGCGCCTGCTGTGGGGGCACCCAGGCCCATTCGGCGATCTCGTGATTAGGGCTGATGGCGGTTGTGGTGCTGAAGGCGTAGTAGTTGATCAACATGAAGTGCACAGGACGGTGGAATTGTGCATCTTCCACGGCTTCCTGCAGCAGGGCGAACTGCACGGACGCCAGCTCCAGGCCAACCTCCTCCCGCAATTCGCGCCGCAGTGCGCTGTCGAGGGTTTCACCCCATTCCACCTTTCCGCCCGGCACGCCCCAGCTTCCGCGCCACTTGAGCGTGCGCACAATCAGCACACGCAGGCATGGCCCTGTGACCAAGGCGCCGACGGTGGGAATGGGGTAAACCATGGTCCCCGCTGACACCGCGGCCACGCTACCGCCACTGCATCGCGGACAGGATCCCGTGGCAGGAACGCATCACCTCATGGGCGCAGCATCGGCACGGTGACCCGGCGTGATAAAGCGATCAGAACCGTGACCAGAACCAGCATCAGCAGGATCAGCCAGCCCATCCCATGCAGCACACTCATGATCGCCTCAATCGTGGGAGTGGCATTCCTGCCGATGACTGTCATCAGCAGCTGCCTGGAGATGCCGTACTGGCCCTCCAGCACCTCACGACCATGGCCGCTGGCCACAAGTCGGGAGATGGTTTGGATCACCGCGTCAGACAAGGGCAGGGTCTTGAGCTGCTGCTCAAGCGTGCTGCGGAAGGTGCCAAGCAGCACATTCACCGCCAGAGCCGAACCCAACGACCAGGCAGAGGTGGCCAGAACGTGACGCACCGCTTCCAGATTGGCCAGCAATGGCTTATCGGTCATGGCTGTGATCGTGGAGGTGAGCCCCACCCTCACGAAGGTGAGAAAGAACGAGAAGGATGCCGTCGATGAGGCAATCACCAGGATGGGCACCTGGGATGGAGCCATCACGAAGGTGATCGGCAAGATCAGACAGCCCAGCAGGCCCAGTCCAACGCTCCTGGCCATGCCGATCCGGGAACTGATAGCAGCGAACACAAAGGAGCTGGCAATTCCCGCCAGGCTGGCCAGGGTCATCCAGGCTGAGATACTGGCGAGATCGAGCTGATAGCGAATCGCCAGAAAGCGCTCGGCGCAGTATCGGTAGTCAATCGAGAATAGTGCCGCCAGAGCCAGAAGCAGCAGACCAATTCTTGGGTTGATCAGAAATCTGAATCCGCCGGCGATCGAGCCTGATCGCCGCAGGGACATGGCCGCGAGCATCATCAGGGCGATGATCAGAGCCATGCCGGCAGGCACCCAGGTCGGCTGGAACGCGTGGATGATCGGCAGCGTGCTGATCAGGGACGCGCAGCCTCCTGCAGCCAGCAGGACGATCCAGTCACTGGCCTGGACCTGGGCGTGCTGGGCAGCCGCTTCGCGTCTGTCGGGGCGAACGAAAACCTGCAGCAGCAGCAGCGTCAGCAGGAACAGACATCCCCACAGCCCGCCGATCACAGCCGCACTGTTCTCGGTCTGCACCAGGATCCAGCTGTTGAGGATCGGCGAGGCCACAAAGGCCAGACTGTTGGCCAGCGTATTGGCCGCGACGAGCACAGCAATCTGCTGCGCATCAGCGGCGCCACCGCAGAGCATGGCGTAGGACGAGACCCGCACGCAGCCATCAGCGCAGCCCATCAGGACCAACCCGGTGGCGAGCGAGGCCAGGCCCGCATGGCCGGCCAGCAGCAAGCAGCCTGCAATCCAGAGGGCAAGGCCGGCAGCCAGACAGCGTTTCGTGCCAAGCAGGCGGCACAGCGTGCTGGCGCAGAACACGATCAGCAGGCCGCTGGCGATCGCTGTGCAGCGCAGCAGATTGACCTGAGCTGTGGTGATGCCGAGCTGCGGCTGCAGATCCAGCAGCACAAACGAGATGCCGATCACAGAAAAGGTGCTGACCAGCGTGGCCAGCAGGCTGACGCCGATCGGCGCCAGTTCCGCCGGGGGCAGCCATGGGTGGACAGGTCCCTGCCGCGCGGCCATCGACAGGCTCGTGTCTGCGCCGATCATCCCAGCCCTTTTCGGGGATCGTCTGGAACCAGCTCCACCGATACCGATGGTGAGCCTCGGGCTGATGTCCCGTGCTGATGTCCCGGCCTGATGCCCTGGTCAGCGGAGACCAGGCCCCATGGGAAAATCCGCGATTCCCCAGCAACTTCACCATGCGCAGCCACGGGTGCGGCGACCTGCGTGCCGACCACGCCGGCCAGGACGTGCAGCTCTGCGGCTGGGTGGACCGGCGCCGCGATCACGGCGGTGTGATCTTCATCGATCTGCGCGACCGCAGCGGCACCGTGCAGATCACGGTGGACCCCGACCTGGGAGCCGATGCCTTCGCGGTGGCCGAGCACCTGCGCAACGAAACCGTGATCCAGGTGGCGGGCACCGTGCGCGCCCGGCCCGGTGAATCGCTCAACGAGAAGCTGGCCACGGGGGCGGTGGAGGTGCTGGCCGCCACCATCTCGGTGCTCAATGCCGTCAAGGGGAATCTGCCCTTCCCGGTCTCGGTGCACGACGAGGAGAACACCCGCGAGGAGCTGCGGCTGCGCCACCGCTACCTGGATCTGCGTCGCGAGCGCATGAACGGCAACCTGCGCCTGCGAGCCCGGACCATCCAGGCCGCCCGCCGTTTCCTCGAAGACGCGGGCTTCATCGAGGTGGAAACGCCGGTGCTGACTCGCTCCACCCCCGAAGGTGCCCGCGACTATCTGGTGCCCAGCCGGGTCTGCGGCGGCGAGTGGTTTGCCCTGCCCCAGTCGCCCCAGCTGTTCAAGCAGCTGCTGATGGTGGGCGGCATCGAGCGCTACTACCAGGTGGCCCGCTGCTTCCGCGACGAAGACCTGCGCGCCGACCGCCAGCCGGAGTTCACCCAGCTGGACATCGAGATGAGCTTCATGGGCCAGGAGGAGATCCTCGAGCTCAACGAAGCCCTGATCGCCACCATCTGGAAGGCCGTCAAAGGCGTGGAGCTGCCCCGTCCCTTCCCCCGGCTCACCTGGCACGAGGCCATGGAGCGCTACGGCACCGACCGGCCCGACACCCGCTATGGCATGGAGCTCACCAACGTGAGCGACCTGGTGGCCGGCATGGGCTTCAAGGTGTTCAGTGGCGCCGTGGCGGCCGGCGGCTCGGTGAAGTGCATCGCCGTGCCCGGCGGCAATGACGCTCTCAGCAATGTGCGCATCAAGCCCGGCGGTGATGTGTTCAGCGAGGCCCAGAAGGCGGGGGCTGGCGGCCTGGCCTTCATCCGCGTGCGCGAGGGCGGTGAGATCGACACGATCGGCGCCATCAAGGACAACCTCAGCGCCGCCACCAGGGCCGAGCTGCTGGAGCGCACCGGTGCGGTGCCCGGCACCCTGCTGCTGTTCGGCGCCGGCGACACCGCCACCGTGAACAAGGCCCTCGATCGGGTGCGTCAGTATCTGGCCCGCGAGCTGGGGATGGTGCAGCCCGACCGGGAGAACGACGCCTGGAACTTCCTCTGGGTGGTGGATTTCCCGATGTTCGAGTTCAACGCCGGTGACAACCGGCTCGAGGCGCTGCATCACCCCTTCTGCGCCCCCAACACCGAGGATCTGGGCAGCGATCCCGGCCAATGGGCCGACACCCTCCCCACGGCCCGCGCCCAGGCCTACGACCTGGTGCTGAACGGCCTGGAGCTGGGCGGTGGCTCGCTGCGCATCCACGACTCGGCCCTGCAGCGCCAGGTGCTGCAGACCATCGGCCTGCCCCTGGAGGAGGCCAACCGCCAGTTCGGCTTCCTGATGGAGGCCCTCGACATGGGCGCCCCTCCCCACGGCGGCCTGGCCTTCGGTGTCGACCGGATCGTGATGCTGCTGGCCGGCGAGGAGTCGATCCGCGACACGATCGCCTTCCCCAAGACCCAGCAGGCCCGCTGCCTGATGACCCAGGCCCCCGCCGATGTGGCAGACGCGCAGCTCGAAGAGCTGCATGTGGCCAGCACCTGGAGCGAGGAGGAGAGCTGACGGCAGGGCCCGGCAAGCTCTGGAGGGGTCCAGCCGGGAGCCCCATGAGATCAGAATTCAGAGGCCCTGCTCGGGGCCACCGTTGGAGGTTGGGCCATGTCCCTCGATCAGCTGAAGGCCTTTCTCGGCAGGGTGCAGGACGATCCAGGTCTGCGGGCGGCGGTGCAGGCGGCCGCCACCGCCGATGACGTGGCCCAGATCGGCGCCGGCCTGGGGTATGTCTTCTCCGGCGATGAGCTGTTGCGGCTCTCCGGCAAAAAAGTGGGGCGGGTCACCGTGACCAAGCAGGACATCCCCGGCGAATACAACTGAACCGCTGCCCAGAGACACGACCGAGCCGTTCAACGACCGAGCGGCCGGCCGGTGGCGATCCGGCGCCGTGCGGCGTCCGTTCCTACAATGGGAGGGGCCCCGCCCCAGGCTTCCCCGGCCCCCTGCCAGACCTTCGCCTCCCTCGGCCATGACCACAGCTTCCAGCAACCCAGCGATCGACATCGGCATCCCTGAAGCCACGCGGCGGCAGATCGCCGACGAGCTCGGCCGCCTGCTGGCCGACAGCTACGTGCTCTACGGCAAGACCCATGGCTTCCACTGGAATGTGACCGGGCCGATGTTCAACACGCTCCACCTGATGTTCATGGACCAGTACACGGAGCTCTGGACCGCCCTGGACGTGATCGCCGAACGCATCCGCGCCCTCGGCTTCCCCGCCCCGTTCGGTGGCGCCACCTTCGCCGGCCTGGCCTCGATCGCCGAAACCGAGGGAGTGCCGCCGGCCCTGGCGATGGTGCGGGAGCTGGTGAGCGGCCATGAGGCCGTGGCCCGTACTGCCCGCAAGGTGTTTGCGGTGGCCGACGAGGCCAACGACCAGCCCACCGCAGACCTGCTCACCCAACGGCTGCAGATCCACGAGAAGACCGCCTGGATGCTGCGCAGCCTGCTGGAGGGCTGACCCCTCTTTTCTGAGCGAGGGTGGCCCTTGCGGCGGAAGGGGCGTGTCGTGAACCGATACATTGAAAAATTAGCCGTTCCACCATGTCCCAGGTCGCCAGCGCCAAGCCCCCCGCTCCGAGCCGGGCCACGCAGGCGAAATTCGTCTTCGTGACGGGGGGCGTGGTGTCGAGCATCGGCAAGGGGATCGTGGCCGCCAGCCTCGGGCGCCTGCTCAAGAGCCGCGGCTACAGCGTCTCGATCCTCAAGCTCGACCCCTACCTGAACGTGGACCCGGGCACGATGAGCCCGTTCCAGCACGGTGAGGTGTTCGTCACCCAGGACGGCGCCGAGACCGACCTCGACCTGGGCCACTACGAGCGCTTCACCGACACCGCCATGTCGCGCCTCAACAGCGTGACCACCGGCTCGATCTACCAGGCGGTGATCAACAAGGAGCGCCGCGGCGACTACCAGGGCGGCACCGTGCAGGTGATCCCCCACATCACCGGCGAGATCCGGGAGCGGATCCACCGGGTGGCCGCCAACAGCGGCGCCGATGTGGTGATCACCGAAATCGGCGGCACCGTGGGCGACATCGAGTCGCTGCCGTTCCTGGAAGCCATCCGCGAGTTCCGCGGCGACGTGGGCCGCCAGGATCTGGCCTACGTGCACGTGACCCTGCTGCCCTACATCGGCACCTCGGGCGAACTCAAGACCAAACCCACCCAGCACTCGGTGAAGGAGCTGCGCTCGATCGGCATCCAGCCCGATGTGCTCGTGTGCCGCAGCGACCGGCCGTTCAGCGACGACCTCAAGGCCAAGATCGGTGGTTTCTGCGGTGTGCCCACCCGGGCCGTGATCCCCGCCCTCGATGCCGACAGCATCTACGCGGTGCCGCTGGCCATGGAGCACGAAGGCCTGTGCCGCGAGGTGCTCGATGTGCTCGGCCTCACCGACCACCCCAGCGACATGGAGCGCTGGCAGGAGCTGGTCACGAAACTGCGCAACCCGGGCCCTGCCGTGAAGGTGGCCCTGGTGGGCAAGTACGTGCAGCTCAACGACGCCTACCTCTCGGTGGTGGAGGCCCTGCGCCACGCCTGCATCGATCGCGACGCCTCCCTCGATCTGCACTGGATCTGCGCCGAACAGATCGAGGAACGCGGCGCGGAAGCCCTGCTGAGGGGCATGGATGCGGTGGTGGTACCGGGCGGCTTCGGCCATCGCGGCGTCGATGGCAAGGTGGCGGCGATCCGCTGGGCCCGGGAGCAGCAGGTGCCGTTCCTGGGGCTCTGCCTGGGCATGCAGTGCGCCGTGATCGAGTGGGCCCGCAACCAGGCCGGCCTGGTGGGGGCGACCAGCGCCGAACTGGATGGCGACACGGCCCATCCGGTGATCCATCTGCTGCCCGAGCAGCAGGATGTGGTCGACCTGGGCGGCACCATGCGCCTGGGGGTCTACCCCTGCCGGCTGACGCCGGGCAGTCTCGCCGCCGAGCTCTACGGCGATGCGGTGGTCTACGAGCGCCACCGCCACCGCTACGAGTTCAACAACGCCTATCGCAACCTCTTCGTCGAGTCGGGCTACACGATCAGCGGCACCTCCCCCGATGGCCGCCTGGTGGAACTGATCGAGCTGCGCGACCACCCCTTCTTCACGGCCTGCCAGTACCACCCCGAATTTCTGTCGCGGCCCGGCAAGCCCCATCCCCTGTTCCGCGGCCTGATCGCCGCGGCCCAGCAGCGGCTGCCCCAGGTCGAGGCCCCACCGGCCACGGCAACGACAACAACCGAGGCCGAGGCCACGCTCGTCGCCCCGTGACCACGCCGCTCTCCGGTGTAGCGGCAGACCAGCCCACCGCCGTCGCAGCGGGGGCACGACCAGGAGCCGCCGCTGGTCTGCAGATCGCTGTCACAGCGGCGGCACTGCCGGTGGTGGAAACCTTTCATTCCCTCCAGGGGGAAGGAGTCCACAGTGGTCGCAGCGCCTTCTTCATCCGCCTGGCTGGCTGCACGGTGGGCTGCCCCTGGTGCGACACCAAGCACTCCTGGCCCGCCGCTGCCCATCCACGCCACAGCCTGGAGGCCCTGGCGGCGAAGGCGCACGATGCCGCGGCGGCCGGTGCCGGCTTTGTGGTGATCACCGGCGGAGAACCCCTGCATCACGATCTCGACGAGCTCACCGCTGCGCTGCACCAGCGCACGGCCTTGCCGCTGCACCTGGAAACCAGCGGGGTGGACCGTCTCAGCGGCCACTTCGACTGGATCACCCTCTCGCCGAAGCGGCATCGCCCTCCATCCGACGATCTGCTGCGCCACTGCCACGAACTCAAGGTCGTGGTGCACGAGACGGCCGACCTTGGCTTCGCGGAGGTGATGGCCAGCGCCGCCAGCCGGCTCCGGGCGGGGAATGGCTCGGATCCGCCGGTGCTGCTGCTGCAACCCGGCTGGCAGAGCACCGACGGCCAGAGCCTGGCCCTCGGTTATGTGCAGTCCCATCCGGACTGGCGGCTGAGCCTGCAGCTCCACAAGAACCTGGGGGTGCGCTGATGGCAGGCAGGCATCGCTTCCTGATCGTGAATGTGATCACCAGCGTGGGGTTTCTGGCGCTGGCGCTGGTGACACAAGCTGTGGTCAGCCATCGCGTCCAGAAGAGTCTGCGCGCGAATCTCCGCTCGAAAGCGACGGACATTTCATTGCAACTCACCCAGGCGGTGAATGAGTCTGTTCGCTCCATGAGGGGACTCATAGCACGGCTCAGCGTCGACCCCTCCCTCTCTTACCCGACCTTCTTACAACTGGCCGATCAGAGCGTCAGCTCCCAGGATGGCCTGATCATCGTGGAATGGCAACCAATTGTAGAGGGCAAGGATCGGGCGAGCTTCGAGCGTACGATCCGCAATCAGGGCGGCCGTCTCAGCGACTTCCGGCTCTGGGAGCCGGTTCAGAACAACGCCAGTTCCAGACCGGCGCAGGCGCGCGACCTGCATGTGCCCGTGCTGTATGTCTACGAACGCTCGCCCAAGAGCAGCACAACGATGGGACTGGACCTGGCCTTCTCGCCGGAGAGGATGGAGTCGAAATGGCGCGCCCGCGACGAAGGGAATCCCGTGGCTTCCGGCCTGTTCCCGATCATCCGCTTTCCGGGTGATTCCGTCCATCCCGTTGGTTTTGCCGTCACCGTGCCTGTCTATTACGGCGGAATTATTCCAGGACGTTTCACCGCACGCCAACAACAGATCGAGGGGTTTGCGGCACTGGTCTACGACCTCAACGCACTGATTCAATCCAAACTGATGGATCTTCAGAAACTCGGACTGAATCTGACCATCTCACAGCAAGGAAAGCCGGAACCGAATCTCACGATTCCAGCCGGACCCTCCAGCGCGACCGGACCCTCCACTGGGGTCAGTGCTGAGGCCCGCGCCCTGATCTTCGGCACACCCTGGACGATCCGTCTGGATGCCACCCAACCGTTCATTGATGCACAGAAGACGCCCCAAGACAACATCCTGCCCTGGTTCATCGCCCTGATGGGTATCACAGTATCTGGCTTCCTTGTCGCCCTGGAGCGAAACGTTGACACGCTTCAATCCACCCGCGATTCCCTGGTCCAAAGCAACGCCTTACTGCAGAAATCTGAGCAGAGTCTCAAGGAACTGGCCGTCCGCGATCCCCTCACCGGCCTGTTCAACCGGCGCGGCTTCCTGGAACGCGCCATACCGGAGCTGACACGAAGCCAGCGGTATCAGAGTCCACTGGCGCTTCTGATGCTCGATCTGGATCACTTCAAGCAGGTCAATGATCGCTGGGGTCACGAGACCGGTGATGGCGTGCTCCAACGATTGGCCCAGCTCTTCGAAGCCAGCATGCGGGGCGGTGATCTGGTGGCGCGTCAGGGCGGGGAGGAATTCGTGATCCTGCTCAGCCATACCGGACCAGAGGAGGCCCTGCAGATCGCCGAACGGATCCGCCAGAACGCTGCTGCGATCATCCACCATGCCCCAGCCAAGGACGCCATGGCAGACAGCCCATCCAGCGCCAGCGCGCCGGACTTTCAGGTCACCCTGAGCATTGGTTGCGCGATTGCTGAACCAGGCGTGGACATCGATGCGCTGCTGGCCCATGCAGACGCAGCTCTGTATGCCGCCAAGGAGGGGGGGCGCAACCGGGTCGTCGCCGCAGGCAATCCTGTCGCCCCCCTGGTCCAGCTTTAATTCACCCGATCACAGCACCTGCGCGGGCCGCTGACGCTTCTCCGCCTTCCAGAGGCGCCAGCGCACCTCCAGATCGGCGGGGGCATAGATCACGATCGGCAGGCTGGCGTTGTAAGGCACCACAAAGGGCTTGCCGCCGCCCAGGGTCACGAAGGCCTGCCGCGGCTTCTCGTTGGGCGGGCAGGCCATCAGGGTCGAGGCCACCGGCCCGGGAGCCGTGACCCGATAGACGGTGTAGCCCCAGCCCTTCAGCGACTCGGCCTTGATCGAGCCACCGAGACGGCGATGGTTGCAATCCACCTCCATCGTGCGTCCCACCATCAGCTCCACCCGCCAGTCGGCCGGGTTGGGGGAGAGGGCCGGATCGGGGGAGGGCTGCAGCAGGCCCGGCAACTGGATCACCCAGCGGCGCTCGCCTGCCGCCGCCGCTGGGAACGGCTTGAGATCGAGGCGGGGGATGGCCTGTGCGGCCCCCTGGGCGGCGATCAGTGTCCCCAGGGCAAGGCAGGCGAGTGTGAGGCGGGGCGTCGACCCCGCGGCGGCCTTGAAACTCGTCATCCCAACCATGCGGCGGCTTCCCCATCCTGAACGGCAGCGGCCCTGGGGACCAGCCCTTCGCCTGTGGACAGACACCACACAGACACCACGCTGCGGACAACCCCAGGCGGGCAGATCCGCCAGGATTCCTGCACGCTCCTGCCTCCGCCGCCTTGCGCGCCGCCGCTTCCCCTGATTCCCCGCCCCAGACGGATTCCCGGCCGCTGACCGTGGCCCTGCTGTCCGGCGGTCTCGATTCGGCCACCGCCACCGCCCTGGCCCTGGAAGCGGGCCACCGGGTGATCGGGCTGTCCTTCGACTACGGCCAGCGCCATCGCCGCGAACTCGAGGCCGCCAAGGCCGTGGCGCGCAGCCTCGAGCTGGAGGAGCACCACACGATCAGCGTCAACCTGGCGGCCTGGGGCGGCTCCTCCCTCACCGATCTGGCCATGGCCGTGCCCAGCGGCGGCGTGGAGGAGGGCGTGATCCCGTCCACCTATGTGCCAGGCCGCAACACCGTGTTCATTGCCCTGGGGCTGAGCCTGGCCGAAGCCCGGGGGGGCCAGCGGCTGGCCCTGGGCGTGAATGCGGTCGACTACTCCGGCTATCCCGACTGCCGGCCCGACTACCTGGAGGCCTTCCAGCACCTGGCCGACCTGGCCAGCAAGGCCGGGCGCCAGGGCCGCGGCATCCAGCTCTGGGCGCCGCTGGTGCAATGGAGCAAAACGCGGATCGTGCAGGAAGCCCTGCGGCTGGATGTGCCGATCGCGGCCACCTGGAGCTGCTACAGCGGCGGCAGCAGCCCCTGCGGGGTGTGCGACAGCTGCCGCATCCGCGATGCCGCCCTGATCGAGGCCGGCCGCGCCGACCTCGCCAGCCCCGGCCTCACCAGCCACCAGGCCCCGTGATCGAGCCTTCCACGGGCTTGCGGGCCCAGGGTGGCCTGCAGCACCGCACCCTGGCCTGGCGGGATCCGGCGGTGGTGGTTCAGGTGCTGGCGGATCAGCACGGCCAGGACGGCCTGGTCTGGCTCGATGGCGACGGCACCGTCCTGGGGCGCCGCAGCCTGGTGGGCCTGGCGCCGCTGGAGGTGGTGACCTGCCGCGGCCTGCCGGGGGAGCCAGGCGCCCGGGATCCGTTCGCGGCGCTGGCGGCGATGGTGGCCGGCGGCGGCCACTGGATGGGCTGGTTGTCGTACGAGGCCGGTGGCTGGGTGGAGACCGGCGAAGCCTGGCGATCACCGGCCATGGCCCAGCTCTGGGCCGCCCGCCACGATCCGGTGCTGGAGTTCGACGCGGCCGCAGGCTGCCTGCGGCTCGAGGGCCACGATGGCGCGCGGCTGGCGGCGATGGCCGCAGCGATCGAGGCCCTGGCCCCAACGGACCCTGCTTCCAGCGCAGCTCAAGCAGCAAGCGCAGCACCTACAAAACGCGCAGACGCGGCAGAACCAGAGCCACTGGAGCCCGGACTGCCGCTGGAGAACTGGCGCTGGCACACCGATGGGGCGGCCTTTGCCGCCGGTGTGGAGCGCATCCACGACTGGATCGCCGCCGGGGATCTGTTCCAGGCCAATCTCACCGCCTGCTGCGAGCAAGAACTGACGGGCCGCGTCGATCCGCTGGCGCTCTACCAACGGCTGCGGCGGCGCTGCCCGGCGCCCTTCGGCGGGCTGGCGATCGCGACCGGAACCAAGGGGAGCAACCCGGCCCAGACCCCGGTGGAGGCCATCCTCTCGGCCTCACCGGAGCGCTTCCTGCAGGTGAGCGCCAGCGGTCTGGTGGAAAGCCGGCCGATCAAGGGCACCCGGCCGCGGCACCACGACCCGGTGATCGACGCGGATGCCGCCGCCGATCTGGTCAGCAGCGCCAAGGACCGGGCCGAGAACGTGATGATCGTCGACCTGCTGCGCAACGACCTGGGCCGGGTGTGCGTGCCGGGCTCGATCCAGGTGCCCCAGCTGGTGGGTCTGGAAAGCTACGCGCAGGTGCACCATCTCACCTCGGTGGTGCAGGGGCAGCTGCGCGACGGGCTGGGCGTGGTGGATCTGCTCCGGGCCTGCTGGCCGGGCGGCTCGATCACAGGGGCGCCGAAGGTGCGGGCCTGCCGGCGGCTGCATGGGCTCGAACCGGTGCCGCGCGGGCCCTACTGCGGCTCCCTGTTCCGCCTCGCCCACGACGGCAGCTTCGACAGCAGCATCCTGATCCGTTCGCTGTTCCTGCAGGGCCGCACCCTGCGGGCCCATGCCGGCTGCGGCATCGTGGCCGATTCCGATCCCCACGATGAGGCGGAGGAGCTGGGCTGGAAGCTGGGGCCCCTGCTGGAGGCGCTGGCGTGACCAGCCCGCCTGATCCAACCAGCTCCCCGGCCGTGATCGCCTGGATCGACACCCCCAGCCCCCAGGGCTCCTGGGGCCATCCCGACGGCCTGGCACTGCCCCTCAGCGACCGGGGGCTGCTGCTCGCCGATGGCCTGTTTGAAACGCTGTTGATCGAAGCCGGCCAGCCCCATCTGCTGGCGGCCCATCTGGAGCGCTGGCACCGCTCCGCTGCCCTGCTGGGCCTGGCCCCGCCGCCGGATCAGGCGCGCCTGGTTCCCCTGATCGCTGAGGCTGTGGCGCGCAGCGGCATCAGCAGCGGCGCCCTGCGGCTCAACTGGACTCGAGGCAGCAGCGGCCGCGGCCTCGCCGTGCCTTCGCACAGCAGCCACCGCTTCTGGCTCAGCCTCAGCACCACAACGCCCTGCTTCGAGCCCGTGCGGGTGATCGTGAGCCCCAGCGAAACCCGCAGCGCCACCAGCCTGCTGAGCCGCTGCAAAACCTTCGCCTATGGCTCCGCCATCCAGGCCCGCCGCCAGGCCGAGGCCTCAGGCGCCGACGACGCCCTCTTGCCCAGCAGCGCCGGCGGGTTGTGTTGCGGCACCAGCGCCAATCTGCTGCTGCGGCGCGGCGATCGCTGGCTCACACCGCCCCTGAGCAGCGGCTGCCTGCCCGGGGTGATGCGGCAGCAGGCTCTCCGCCATGGCCTGGCCGAGGAAAGCCCGATCAGCGAGCAGGATCTGGCCAGCGGCGACGGCGCCCTGCTGCTGAACAGCCTCGACTGTCGCCCGATCAGCCGGCTCGGATCGAAGGCATTGCCAGGCGTGAGTCAGGTGGAGCGGTTCTGGCGATTTCTGCTGAGCGATGGATGAGGCAAATCGGGCAACCCCAGCAGAGGGTTGTCATAAGGTCCCAAAAGCTTTTGAGTGACAGCGTGAAGGTTGAGACGGGGGCGCCAGGTCGGCCACACGTACACAAACCAACCCGCCGGCACAGGCAGCGAGGCCTGTGGCGTGCTGTCCCCCCGTTCGTACTCATCCTGGCTGGGATTGGTGCTTGCGGAAGCCCCAGGGAGGTGCCGCTACAGAACGCCAAAGTGGGCGATCCCTTGGTGCAGGTTGAGGGAACCCGCGTGGAGCTGGCCCAGTCGTTTCAGCCCGGTGTATCCAATGGGTTGTACAAAGGGGCGGTGCGGGTGTTCGGAGCCGACCAGCCCTCAGCAGGAAGCCTCTATGCGCTGAATGCGATCTGCAGCATCAAGGACACACCCAACTGGCCGGCCTATGACAATCTTTACGGATACCCCATACAAGAGGTAGGCCAAGCCCGTAGCCTGAGTGGACAGCCCCGCTGGCAAGTTCTTTATCACTTTGACGGTCGGATCGAGGGGACAGGCCCACTCAAACCGCAGGCATGGACTTCTCGACTTAAAGATAATCTCTGCCGCCGCGGCGATTTTGACGACAGCAAGGTGCGCCAACCCCCTGGCACGTGATGCTCGGACCGAGCAGCGGGGCTGCGCAGCAACATCGACGCCGAGCAGAGCCCACTGCTGCCAACCCATTTGCGGCAGTTCAGTATCCGTCGACACTGTTGATCGGGAAGGCCTCGCCTTAGATGAGGTCGATGAAACATCCTCATCCTCAAAATTAAATGCCAAAAACACTCTTCAAGGTTGACCTAACCAAGCCCATGGACCAGCAGGAGATGCCTGGCCATAATCGGTGGCATCCAGAAATCCCTGCCGTCGCGTCCGTCAACCCTGGTGATGTATTCCGGATTGAATGCAAAGACTGGACTGATGGACAGATTAAGAACAATGATGATCCTCAAGACGTTGCCGACGTCAACCTTGAAGTCGTTCATGTCCTGAGTGGGCCTATCTGGGTCAACGGGGCTCAGCCTGGCGACATTCTCGTGGTGGACATCCTGGATGTCGGAGCACTCCAGGGAGATGAGTGGGGCTTCAATGGGATCTTCGCCAAGGAGAATGGAGGCGGTTTTCTCACCGACCATTTCCCCAAGGCCGCGAAGTCGATCTGGGATCTCGAAGGGATCTACACAAGTTCACGGCACATTCCCGGGGTGCGCTTTGCTGGCATCACCCACCCCGGCCTGATCGGCTGCGCCCCCTCCCATGAACTGCTGCGGGAATGGAACCGAAGGGAAACCGAGTTGGTCAACACGGCACCAGATCGCCGAACCTACGGTGCAGGGCTCTCGGGGAGCGAGCCAGTGCTGGCGGCCTTACCGAATCCCAACAGCGCAATTCTGGGCAGCCTGCCGACCGCCGACTTCGAACGCGTAGCCAACGAGGCGGCCCGCACGGTCCCACCTCGGGAGCATGGCGGCAACTGCGACATCAAGAATCTGACCAAGGGGGCAAGGATCTATTTCCCTGTCTATGTGGAGGGTGCAAAACTTTCCATGGGTGACATCCACTTCTCACAAGGCGACGGAGAGATCTCTTTCTGTGGCGCCATTGAGATGTCGGGCTATCTCGATCTGCACGTGGAGATCATCAAAGGGGGTGTAGAGAAGTACGGGATGGTGAATCCCATGTTCAAGACAAGCCCGGTCGAACCGCATTTCACCGATTACCTGGTCTTCGAAGGGATTTCCGTTGATGAGTTTGATGGCAAGCAGCATTACATGGATGTTCACATCGCCTACCGACGCGCCTGCCTTAATGCCATTGAATACCTGAAGAAGTTCGGCTTCACCGGCGAGCAAGCCTACATGCTGCTGAGCTGTGCACCTGTTGAGGGCAGAATCAGCGGAATTGTAGACATTCCAAATGCTTGCTGCACCCTCGCGATCCCAACCTCAATCTTCGAAAAGGACATTTTGCCCTGTTGATGGAGCTTCACTCAGATCACATCGTTGGCCTGCTTGATTGACCAACTATGTGGCGGCCCTAGGGAGACCTGCTTCTAAGCACGTCTCCTTTTTTCTACTCCTGCTCTCCCGATTGGAAGACCGATGCCAGTTTATGAATTCAGCTGCAGTAGTGGCTGCGAAAACTATGAGGTTTGGCGGACCATTGACTCCCGCCAACAAAATACCGACTGCCCAGAATGTGGCGCACAGGGTAGCCGGGTCTTCAGCCCTCCAATGACACTTACTGGATCATTTCGCCTCAAGCAGGAATCCAAGGAACCAGTTTTAGTCAGCGGTCAAAAGCAGGCTGAGCGCAGAGTAGAAAAGCCAAGACTGCGCGAGAGCAGCATTCGTCCCTGGATGGTGACCCGCGGCTGCTAAAGACTGAAGACGGCCACCAAGTCCTCGACAATCAAATCCACAAAAAACCACCAAGCCAATGATTAAGAGTTTGCTGAAAAACCCCGCTTCCTCTGCGAAAATGGGCCAGCTGCCCCAGGTTTGATGCGAGGTCAGCAGGAGCGCAGCGGCTCCTTGTTCTCCTACGTCTCGATCGAGGAGCGGATCCCGACCA
>NZ_JAYGID010000086.1:0-27715 GCF_034931685.1 Synechococcus sp. CCY9202 | reverse complement strand
TGAACTGAGGCAGAGAAAGACTCGGCTGGAACTGGATCCGATTCATGGCCATAGCGATCCTGACCGGTACATGCGTATTAGTCTAGGTGCTGGAAGGGCGCTGACGGAGCTTGCTACCTAATCAAGTGAGCGGATGACCTGAGCAATCACCAGCTTCATCTCGATCAGGGCCAGCGACATGCCAAGACATTTACGTGGACCCTCTCCGAATGGCCAGAATTCATAGGGCGAAAAGGTTTTTTCCAGAAAGCGTTCCGGTCGGAACGACAGGGGATCCTGGTAGATGTCCTCCCGCCGATGGGTGAGTTGCATGCATGGCACCAGTCGAGTGCCGGCAGGCAGGATATGGCCCTCAACCACAAGGGATTGTTGTAAGACTCGTGGTGTCTCCAGCGGCCCCGGATAAAGCCGCAGCACCTCGTGGCACACAGCTGTGAGATAGGGGAGATTCAGGAGGCCCTCTGGTGCGCGAGCACTCTCGACCTCCAGCTCTTTGCGCAACTGGCTCAGCACCCCTGGATTGGCGTAGATCAGCGCCAGCGCCCAGGCCAGGGCTGACGCTGTCGTCTCGTGTCCAGCAAAGAGCAGGGTGATGACCCGGTCCACCAGTCGCCGCTGCGATTGTTCCGGATCGCTGGGATCGAGATCCTGAAGCAACGTGCCGAGCACAGTGTCATCGGCCGAGGTCAACTTTTTCTCAAGATGAAGTTTTACCTCCTCGCCGATCGCCTCCTCAAGTCTTTTTCGCACTTTCACAAGTCGGTTCCAGGGACTCAGCCAGGGCAGACTCCAGGGGGGAAGAAGCAGAAAGATCACCGTCAGGAGTCGATGATTTACCAGCGCCACACTGCGAATCAGTTCATGTTTCAATTTCAATACTCCTACTGTGTCGTGGCTGCCGAGTACGAGATCGAAGATCACCCGAAGTGTTACCTCCTGGGTGAAATCTCTGGCCCTGAAGGTCGTTCCTGCTTTCCAATCCCCTGTGAGTTCATTGCAGATCTGCAGGATTTCGCTGCAGCTGCTGAGGATGCGTTCGCCCTGGAACAGGGGGGCCAACAGGCGGCGATCCTTTCGATGGTCGGCTCCATTGCGCCACTGAATGGATTGACGGCCCAGGAGGCCGACCAGCACCCGAGGACCGCGACGGGGTTGGTAGAGGCCCGGGTTGGCCGTCATGATCTGACGTACGGCTTCCGGGCTTCCGAAGAAGACCGAGGGTTGTGCTCCCTTGGATCCAAGGCTGAACGGGTCTCCGTAGCGCTGGCTCCACTGGCGCAGCGAAGGCATCGGACGAAGCAGCAACTGCAGTTGGTCGATCCAGGCGGGGCGCCCCGGTCCAGGAGGGAGTGTCATGCCGGAAGGATGGTTCACGGATCAACCTAGGTGGCATGATCCCTTTCCCCCTCCCATCAGCCCCGTGCTCGACCAGTGGGAGATTTTGCCTATGGCCCCTACTTCAGCCCGGCTTCAGTCCAGCCTTGTCAAGGGCAGGAGAGCTCTGGAGTCCCTGCAGAGCAGGGATGGCAGCTTTGCGTTTTTCCAGCAGCAGCCAATCGACCACGCCTTCATGCCTGGCGGCCCACCGACCGATCCACTGTTTGCCACGCTGACGGTTCTGTTGGCCGCAGGGGATCAGCTCTCGAAGCCCAGTCTTGAGCGGGCCGTGATGTCGATTGCAATCCGGCGGGGTGCCGATGGACACTGGAATTACGATCCTGCTCTTGGGATTCCGTCGGACTCTGACGATACGGCTTGTGCCCTGGCCGTGTTGGCCCGATTCTCTCCAGAGCAGATTCGGGTCAGCGATGCAAAGATGCTGCGTAGCTACTGGCGGAGTCCGGCTGGGCCCTTTCGCACCTGGAACAGCCAGGAGCTTCCCTGGGATCGATCGGATCGTGACGATGTGGTCGTCAACTGCAACGTGGCTTACGCTCTGAAATGTATGGGCTCTCCACTCAATAGAGCGGAGCGCCGCTGCCTGGAGTCGATGCTGAGCATGGCAGATCAGCGCTCGCGTTATTACTGTTCCGTGCTGACAGTGGGTTATGCGGCGCGGCGGGCTGGCTTTGATCCTTACCTTTCGAAGTGTGTGCGTCTTGCGAGCCCAGCCTTGTCGCTCAATTCCCTGGAGATGGCCCAGTCGCTTCTGATTGCGGGGGGCCAGGATGCATCGCTTGCCGATGCGCTGCTCACTGGCCAGGCCAGCGACGGGACCTGGCCTGCGGCCCCATGGTGCGATGGTGAGGGATTGCACCCCTGGGGTTCCCGTGCGATCACGACGGCCTTGTGCCTGGAGGCACTGCAACAGCTCAAATGATGACCTGCAGCCGGTTTAGGGTGCACTGTTCGCAATAGCCGGGACAAGGGACGATCATTGCCTGTTCAATTCTGATCGCGTCGACGGAAGATCAGCAAGGGACTGAGCTTGGTAAAGTTAGCGAAAAGCATAAATCTCCATAGAATGTCTGCAGTTTTTTCCTGCAGATATCTGGTGTATTGTTTTCCGAATCTGGCAACAATGTATTGGGGGCTCAGAGTGAGTTTTTCCGACAGCAGGGAATCGCCCCCGCTCGGGCGACGCAACTGAAGATGCTGGTGTAGTGCAAGATAAAAGACAGTATCAGATTTCTGTTTTGTTAATCCCAGCTGGGCAAGGGCATTGGGAATGGAAAGATCCTGCTCGATTACAGTGGCTTTATACTGGCAAAGTATCTGGCGTGCAGTGAGAGTGCACTGTGGATCACTGTCCACAGCCGTGACATGGGAGGCACCCACCTGCAGTGCCTCAAATGAATTCAGGCCAAAGTAACAGCCTAGATCGAGAACGCGTTTTCCTTGGCAGATGGCTCTCAGCGGCTGGAAATCGAGTGAGCGCTCCCAGTTGCTCAGGCCGATGAAGGCCTTGTGAGGCTTGTCAGCCATGATCCTTCCCAGCTATCCATACGGTAACCGGGATCAATTTCTGATAAGTCCTGTGCTAAACTTTGTTTAAAAGACGTCGTGCTAATGACCGCTAAGCCTGTGTTTCTTCTTGGCTTTGGTGCCATGAAGGCTGGCACCACGTGGCTCTATCGCTATTTGCGAGATAATGAACTCGTCTCCTTTGGTCCCTCCAAGGAGATGCATGCTTGGACGATGTACTTTGACCCGTCTCGGTCACGTATTTCCCTTAGGCTTGGCAATGCCTTGAAAGGGTATGTTTGCGCCGACGCCCGTCGTGCTGGTGTCGCCCGTGCAGAGCTTCTGCGGGAGGTGAAGCTGACATCGTTTGGACTAGACCCAAGCAGCTATCTGCGCCTTTTTCAGCAGCTCGCTGCTTCACATTCGCGCCCAGTGGCAGATATCACTCCGGATTATTCACGCTTGCATCCGCAACAGGTCTCCAGCATACGTGATTTTCTGGAGCCTCATTTCGAGCTTCGCCCCCTGTTCCTGATGCGCGATCCGGTTGACCGACTATTCTCGGATTGCAAGCATGTAGCCCGTCATCATTCAGCTGGCTCCAGCTCCGATACGGTCGTGACTGGTGTCTCTCTCTTCCGCGCCAAGCTGGACAGACGCGACCGCCTTCCGGGTGGACTTAAGGGCACCACGAAAAATCGGCCTTGTCGCGACCATTGGCCAATGCCGACGCCGGCCAGTACATGAGTCTCAATCGCTGCTTCCAAGGTAAATCGGTATTTTTCGTGGTGCCCTTAAGTCGAATTACAAACATGTTTGTGAGATGTTGGATGCGGCCTTCGGCGATCAGAAGTCATTGTATCTCTTCTATGAAGATCTCTTCTGCTCGGAGTCAATCCGGCGGGTGACGGATTTTATTGCTGTTCCATTTGTAGAACCAGATCCCCGGGTCCGTTTTAATGCCGATCCAGAGCAGATCTGCCTCGCTCCTGAGTTGATGCGAGAGGCGGTTCAAATGCTTTTGCCTGTTTATCGATTTGTGGAAGCTCGTTTTGGATCGTTGCCTCGGCGTTGGCAGGAGAATCTGAGTTTGCTCTGAACCTTCTCGGCTGTTTGGAGAACAGTCGTGTGGAATCTGTCATCAGATCAAGGCATTTGCCGCTTCAGGATCATCGGGCTTGATGCGCAGTGGGCTTCTGAAAAGGAAATCGCAGTACGCAGTAGACTTAAAGTCTTCTTGTTCTTTCCCGCTGGCCCGTCCGGGAGGATCCGCAGCGATGTGATGTGGTTCGTCGGCAAGCCATGCTCCACAACTTCGCTTGCACTGAGGCAGCACAGAGCTCGATCCAGAAGTGGTTCATTGAGCAGCAGACGGGCAGCCTGAGCTCCGTTGGCATGGTTCTGGGAAAGGATGCTTTTCTCATAGTAAACTCTGCTGCGGGTGGAATAGCCCGAACACCGCAGTTCATTAGCCAACTTCCTGGCTATCTCCTGCAGTTCTGGTTCTGATCTTTCCGCTTCGCTGATCAGGAGATGCACTTCGATTCTGCCGAGTTCTGGCAGGGTTTCCCGCAGGATCTGTTCGAAGGGTTCCAGGCCTCCTTCCCCGCCAATCTGGGGCATGCCATTCACTTCCAGCACCACGCCGCCACCCTCGAGCCAACTGCGCGCTCCGTTTTCCAGCAGCAGGTCGACTCCAGCGATGTTCAGCCTCAGAACGGCGGCACAGCGGCACGCCAGCAACAGGTTGTCTGGATGCAGGCGGGTCGGATCGATCAGAACCTGCTCTCCTCCTGTGGAAACATTGGCTTTACGTCGCAGCGGCAGAAAGATTCCCTCGGCTGGCACGCTCTCAGGTGTAAGGCCAGCTTCTGCGAGCAAGTCGAGAGCCTCGTGATCGAGATCAATGCTGAAGCGTCCATTCAAAAGATGCTCTGCCTGATGTCGCGGTGACGCCTGGACGATGGCCATCAATTCGGTCACCGTAGAGTGTCCATCTCCGCGGACACCCCCAGGGTGGCGAAGGATCACCCTGACTACTTTGCCCTCTACCACGGTGATTCGGTAGTCCAAACCCCGCACGAACTGCTGAACGAGAACCTTCTGCGAGAGGTTACGAGCTTCGGCATAGCTCTTCAGGAATTGTTCTTCCGTGCTGATGCCGGCGTTCACTCCAATGCCCCCATCCGTGTCATCCGGCTTGATCACGAGGGGATAGCCGATGGTCTGTGCGGCCTGGAGGGCTTCCTCTGCGGTGGTCACCACAAGGAAGGTGGGCACTGGAATCCCATGGCCCGTCAGCACTTCTCCTGTATGACTCTTTCTGCGGGCTATATCGATGCCGATGCCGGAGGTTTTGCAGGTGACCGTGCTTCGGAACAGGCGTGCATGGCATCCATCTCCCAGTCTGTATATCTGATTGATGTAGTTCGAGGCACGAACTCCCAGTTGGGCAGCTTTTCTGAGCAGGTGGACAGTGTTGATCCCCTGGCACCCATGGGTTTGAAATTTGCGGCGCAGCTGATCCAGTGCGGCTGTCTGGGACGTGAGGACCTGACGCTCCTGTTGTGGATGTCTCAGAAGAAGCTCGATTGTGCTTTGACTCCAAAGAATCAGTTCTTTCGCCATGTCAGGACTCCAGTAATGGATCACCAACAGGGCGTTTTCCCAGAGGGCGGGGCTCTTGGAGCCAAGGGTCATCAGGTGTTGCCACGGATAAATTGGGCAGCGGATGCCACCATGAGCCCGGTAATAGGACTCCACCAGCAGCGGCAACAGGCTGGTGCCGGCAGCATCCACGAAATGAACCTGACCTCTGTCGAAGGGTCTGCTGGCGAAGATGGCCGTCAGGGCACTGTTGACCCTTTGTTGCACCTTCTGTTCCACGATGCGCGAGCTCACCCTCGCCACCAGGGCCGGCTGTACTGAGCCGTAGGCGTATCCCGGCAGAGTCTTCGCCTGCAGCTTGATCCAGGAGCTGTTGTTCTTGTCCACGGTTCAGCTCTCGCCCTGTTTGATTTCGATTTTCAGCTGCTGCAGAGCCGCCTGTCGCATCGCCGTGACGGGCACCTCGGCCAGGCCGCTCCACAGCCGCAGGCTGGCTGCCCCCTGCTGGACCAGCATCTCCAGCCCGTCCAGGCTCTGGCATCCCCTGGCACTGGCGTTCTGGAGCAGGGCCGTGGGCCGTGGCGTGTAGATCAGGTCGTAGACGGTGCTGCCCGGCCGCAGGGTCTCCAGGTCGCCAGGGCTGAGTGGGCACCGCCGAGCTGCGTCGGGGTCAGTAGCCGAAGCCATACCCACCGGGGTGGTGTTGACCACCAGATCCGCATCGGCCAGAGCGTTCTGCAGGGCTCGGTTGCTGGGAGTCCATTGCAGCCCCTGCAGCGGTTTCGCCCAACTGCGGCAGGGGGCGAGCAGGGCCTCGAGGTGTGCGCTGCTGCGGCCGGCCACCTGAATGGCTGCACAGCCCAGTTCCACCAGACCGGCGATCACGGCTCGGGCACTGCCGCCGCAGCCCAGCACCACGGCACGCTGGCCTTGCCAGCTGCTTCCCCCCGCACGCAGGGGTGCCAGGAATCCCTCCACATCGGTGTTGTCCCCCAGCCAGCCGCCGTTCGGGAGGCGCACCAGGGTGTTGACAGCGCCCACCCGCTCGGCCAGGGGTGAGAGCTCCCGGCACAGGGCTGCCACGGCCTGCTTGTGGGGCAGGGTCACGTTGAGGCCGCGGCAGTCCATCGCTTCGAGGCCCCGCAGCACCTCGCCCAGGTGCTCGGCCGGCGTCGGTAGGGCGAGGTAGACCCAGTCGAGCCCCAGCCCCTTCAGGGCGGCGTTGTGCATCACCGGCGAGAGCGAGTGACGCACGGGATCGCCCAGCACGCCCACCAGGGAGGTGCTGCCGCTGATCGGCTGAGCGAAGCGGGAAACGAGGGCCATGGCGACAGCGCCGGAGGCCCAGACCGTAGGGATTCACAGGGCCCTGTACGGCAGCGGTTCGGGAACCACACCTCGCCTTGGTCAGGCCTCGCTGCTGAAGATGCCTTCATTCAGAACTTGCTTCTCCACTCAGGAGGTGGGAACCCATGGGAAAGGTTGTTGGCATTGACCTCGGCACGACGAACAGCTGTGTCGCCGTGATGGAGGGCGGCAAGCCCACGGTGATCGCCAACGCTGAAGGGTTCCGCACGACGCCCTCAGTGGTGGCTTACACCAAAAATCAGGATCAGCTGGTCGGTCAGATCGCCAAACGTCAGGCGGTCATGAATCCGGAGAACACTTTCTATTCCGTGAAGCGCTTCATCGGCCGCCGTGTCGATGAAGTCAACGAAGAATCGAAGGAAGTGAGTTATGGCGTCGAGAAGGCCGGCTCCAACGTCAAGGTGAAGTGCCCGGTGCTGAACAAGCAGTTCGCACCTGAGGAAGTGAGTGCCCAGGTGCTGCGCAAGCTGGCGGAAGACGCTGGCAAGTATCTCGGTGAAACGGTCACCCAGGCGGTGATCACCGTGCCCGCCTATTTCAACGACTCGCAGCGACAGGCCACCAAGGACGCCGGCAAGATCGCCGGCCTTGAGGTGCTGCGCATCATCAACGAGCCCACGGCCGCGGCTCTGGCCTATGGCCTCGACAAGAAGAGCAACGAGCGCATCCTCGTGTTCGACCTGGGCGGCGGCACCTTCGACGTGTCGGTGCTGGAGGTGGGTGACGGTGTGTTCGAGGTGCTCTCCACCTCCGGTGATACCCACCTGGGTGGCGACGACTTCGACAAGGTGATCGTCGACTACCTCGCCGACAGCTTCAAGTCGAACGAGGGCATCGACCTGCGTCAGGACAAGCAGGCCCTGCAGCGCCTCACCGAGGCGGCTGAGAAGGCCAAGATCGAGCTCTCCAGCGCTACCCAGAGCGAGATCAACCTGCCGTTCATCACGGCCACCCCTGAGGGCCCCAAGCACCTCGATCTCACCCTCACCCGCGCCAAGTTCGAGGAGCTGGCCTCCAAGCTGATCGACCGCTGCCGCGTGCCGGTGGAGCAGGCGCTCAAGGACGCCAAGCTCTCCTCCTCCGAGCTCGATGAAGTGGTGATGGTGGGTGGTTCCACCCGCATCCCTGCGGTGCTCGAGCTGGTGAAGCGCGTCACCGGCAAGGACCCCAATCAGACCGTGAACCCCGACGAGGTGGTGGCCGTGGGTGCCGCCATCCAGGGCGGTGTGCTCGCCGGTGAGGTGAAGGACATCCTGCTGCTGGACGTCAGCCCCCTGTCCCTGGGCGTGGAGACCCTGGGCGGTGTGATGACCAAGATGATTCCCCGCAACACCACGATCCCCACCAAGAAGTCGGAGGTGTATTCCACGGCTGTCGACGGGCAGACCAACGTGGAGATTCACGTGCTGCAGGGCGAGCGCGAGATGGCCAGCGACAACAAGTCGCTCGGAACCTTCCGCCTCGATGGCATTCCCCCCGCTCCCCGCGGCGTGCCTCAGATCGAAGTGACCTTCGACATCGATGCCAACGGCATCCTGAGCGTGACCGCCAAGGACAAGGGCAGCGGTAAGGAGCAGAGCATCTCGATTACTGGTGCTTCCACCCTCAGTGACAACGAGGTGGAGAAGATGGTGAAGGACGCCGAAGCCAACGCCAGCGCCGACAAGGAAAAGCGCGAGCGCATCGACCTGAAGAACCAGGCCGAAACCCTCGTGTACCAGGCCGAGAAGCAGCTCGGTGAACTGGGCGACAAGGTGGGCGCCGAGGACAAGAGCAAGGTGGAGGCCTCCTCCGCCAAGCTCAAGGAGGCGATCGAGAAGGAGGACTACGACACCATGAAGTCCGAGCTCGAAACCCTGCAGCAGGCCCTCTACGCCGCTGGTGCGGCTGTGTACCAGCAAGCTGCTGGCGCTGAAGGCGCCGCCGCCCCTGGCGGCAACGGCAGCGGTGGTGCTGAATCCGCCAGCGACGACGTGATCGACGCGGAGTTCACCGAGAGCAAGTGAGCCTGCGGGCGGCCCTGCCGCTCCGATTCCGATCTGCTCCCTGATCCAGCCCCCCTACTTGGGGGGCTTTTTGCTGGCAGGTGCTCAGGTCCCAGCCGCCGGAAGTGTTGCTGGCTCCAGTTGCTGGGCCACCCACTCGGCGCTGGCCGGCGCCAGCAGCACGCCGTTGCGGTAGTGGCCGCTCACCAGCAGCAGGCCGTCTGCCAGGGCTTCCAGCAGGGGTGCCGGCTTGCCCTGGGGACGGCAACGGCACCCCTGCCAGCTGTGCAGAAGCCGTGCCTGTTGCAGCCACGGGGGTGCCTCCCCTTTCAGGCTGCGCAACCGCTCCAGGGCCAGCGGATCGGCCCGCTCTCCCGGCTCCAGGGTGGCACCCAGCCAGAAGCGCCGACCACCGGCCAGATCGGGTCGGGGCACCAGGTTGAGGCCGCGCCACACCACCGCTCCCGGCCAGCTCCACAGGGCTTCATCGTTCGCGTCTGGACCCCGTTCCAGCTCCAGGGCCTGGCCCAGCACCGGCTCGAGCGGCGGGATGGCAGCAGCCCCCGCGAGCTCTGGCACCTGGCGCAGCAGCCCCGCCGATCCCAGGCCGGCGGCGATCACCACCCAGTCGGCCCGGTGGTGGTCGCCGCCGGCGAGCACGGCGCTCCAACCCCCGTTCACCGGTCGCTCCAGGTGCAGCACCCGCTCGGCCAGTCCTTGCACTCCTTGCCGCAGACCATCCCCCAGCAGGGCCTCCAGGGCGGCGATCGGATCGATCTGGCCATCGCGGGGGGAGTACAGCCCGCCCAGGGCGGCGGCGGGCACCAACGGATCCAGCCGCTCCAGCTGCGGCCGCTCCCACCACTCCAGCGGCACCCCTCGCTTTTGCCGCTCCAGCACCAGCCGCTGGTGGCGCTCCTGGGTCTCGGCATCAGCGGCCAGCACCAGCAGGCCCGGACGGCGTGGCACAGGCCAGCCAGCCTCCGCCAGCTGCCGGCACCACAGGTCCCAGAGGATGCGGCTGCGCTGCCGCAGGCGCCAGCCCCGGCCACTGCTGCGCTGTGCGACATCGGCCATCAGCAGCCCCAGGGCCGCGCGGCTGCCACTGCGAACCGCTGGGTCAGGCTTGCCGACCTCACTCCCCTTGGGCCCAGCCAGGGCGGGATCGATCAGAACAACGGCATGGCCCTGCTGCTGCAGCCACCAGGCGGTCGACGCACCAACAAGGCCCGCCCCGATGACGATCACGTCAGCGCGGCGGGCCCCGCAGGTGCTGGCCTGGTGCAAGCGGGTCAGGCCTGCTCGGCGGCGTCGAGAGCTGGGGCAGGAATCACTTCGGCATAGGAGCCGAAGCCGCTGGCCACCTGGATGTACGACTTGCGCAGCCGCTCGCCGTCCTGGAGGCGGGCGGCCTCATCGAGCTGGGCCAGGGCGCTCTTGAGCTGGTCGGCGCGCTTGCCGGCTTCGGCCCGGTCGGCGGGCAGCAGGCGCTGGTTGATGTAGAGCATCTCGCGGCCCACTTCCTGCATGGGTCCGTGGATCAGGTTGCGGGTGAAGACCCAGTCGCGCTGGTTGACCAGATTGGCCAGCTCAGGCAAGCGATCCTTGGCGGCGAGGAAGCCCTCGGCCTGACGGGTGATCAGGGCCATGTCCGCCGGGCTGATGCTGGGGGCCTTGCGGCTCTGGCCGCCATCGCAGGCCGCCAGCGACACCGAAAGCACCAGGGCCACGCCGATCATCACCAGGCGGCGCAGCAGGTCGAAGACACCCGTTCTGGAGGCAGTGCTGGCAGCAACCATGGGAATTCGCCGACCGGGCGTTCAATGCGGCGTGATTTTACCCGTGGCCCCTGTCGGCGGAGATCGGCGTTCCGCTCGGCACAATTGCGGTTCCGCCCTTCGCGCCGGCATGAGCTCCCCCACGGCCATCCTCCAGGTCATCTGTCCGGACCGTCCGGCCCTGGTGAGCGAGCTCTCCGGCTGGGTGGCCGCCAACGGCGGCAACATCCGCCACGCCGATCACCACACCGATGCCGGTGCCGGCCTGTTCCTCAGCCGGATCGAGTGGGCGCTGGACGGTTTCGGGCTGCCGCGGCAAGCGATCACGCCCGCGGTGCTGGCCCTGGCCGAGCGGCTGGGGGGGGAAGGACAGGTGCACTTCTCCGATGAAACGCCCCGGGTGGCGATCTTCGTGAGCAAGCAGGACCATGCCCTGGTGGATCTGCTCTGGCGCACCCGGGCCGGCGAGCTGCCGATGCTGGTGCCGCTGGTGGTGTCGAACCATCCGGATCTGCGGCAGGTGGCCGAAGGCTTCGGGGTTCAGTTCGTCCATCTGCCGATGACGGCGGAGACCAAGGCCGAGGTGGAGCTTCAGCAACTGGCGCTGCTGGAGCAGCACGGCATTGAGCTGGTGGTGCTGGCCAAGTACATGCAGGTGCTCAGCCCGGCCTGGCTCGAGGGGTTCATGGGCGGGGGACGCTCCGGGGCAACGGTCCAGCGGCAGGTGATCAACATCCACCACTCCTTTCTGCCGGCCTTCAAGGGGGCGCAGCCCTATCACCGTGCCTGGGAGCGGGGCGTGAAGCTGATCGGCGCCACCGCCCACTACGTCACCGAGGATCTCGACGGCGGCCCGATCATTGAGCAGGCCACCGTGCACGTCAGCCACCGCGACGATGTGGACGATCTGATCCGCAAGGGGCGCGACACCGAGCGGCTCGCCTTGGCGCGGGCGCTGCGCTTGCATCTGCGCCGGCAGGTGATGGTCTATCGCGGCCGCACGGCCGTGTTCGATTGATGGCAACTGATCTGAGGCCGTTGGCCGCGATTCGCCTGGCCGCGCTCGATGCGCACCTGCTCGGTCATCGACCTGCTGACGCGTCCCCCCTGGGCTGGCGATGTTTTCAGCTGGGTCTGTTTCTGTTGGCCAGCAGTGCCTTCCTGGGGGGATTGCTGCTGTTCGTGGCCCTGATCCAGGGGAGCCGCGGTCGCTCCTCGCCCTGGCAGGACGGGAGCAATCGGGTGCTGCTGCTGATCGCCCTGCTGATGGTGGCCGGCTGCTTCGGGGCCCGCAGCGGCGGCCTGGCCTGGGTGGGACTGGGCAACTGGTTGCCGTTCTTCTGGGCGTTCTGGGGCTATCAGCCCTATCTGGCCACGCCGGCGGCCCGGCGGCGGGTGGCCCTGTGGCTGGTGGCCGGCACCGTGCCCGTGGTGATCACCGGCCTGGGCCAGCTCTGGTTTGGCTGGAGCGGCCCGTTTCAGGTGTTGGGGGGTCTGATCATCTGGCACCTCAAGGCAGGCGGCAGCCCGGACGATCGTCTGGCCGGCCTGTTCGACTACGCCAACATCGCCGGCTCCTGGCTGGCCCTGGCCTGGCCTCTGCAACTGGCGGCGCTGCTCGAGACCTGGCAGCGCTGGCGCCAGGGGGTGCGGGATCCCGCAGGTGGCGGCGTGCCATCCCGGTCGGCCGGGATCCTGCTGGCCCTGGCCCTGCTGATGGCGTCAGGCGTGGTGGCGGCCGTGTACCTCACCGATTCCCGCAACGCCTGGGGTGCCCTGGTGCTGGCGGTGCCGCTGGTGGTGGGGCCAGCCAGCTGGCTGTGGCTGCTGCCCCTGCTGACCCTGCTGGTGGTGCTGGTGGCGCTGGCCAGCGTGCAGGGGGTGCCGGAGCTGGTGCAGGAGCCCCTGCGCCAGCTGGTGCCTGAAGCGATCTGGGGCCGGCTCAGCGACCTGGAGCACAGCGGCGATCGGGTGCAGGCCTCCACCCGGCTGGCCCAGTGGGGTGTGGCCCTGGAGTTGATCGGCGAACGCCCCTGGCTCGGCTGGGGCGCGGCGGCCTTCAGCCTGATCTATCCGCTGCGCACGGGCCAGTGGCATGGCCATCCCCACAATCTGCCGATCGACCTGGCCGTGAGCCACGGTCTGCCGGTGGCGGTGCTGCTGGTGGGCTTCGTGCTCTGGCTGTTGCTGCGTGCCGCCTGGTTCGGCATGGCCGCGTCCAGCCTGTTCGAGCGGGCCTGGTGGACGGCGACCCTGGTGCTGGTGGCCTTGCATGCCACGGATATGCCCTTCTATGACAGCCGCATCAATGTGGCCGGCTGGGTGCTGCTGGCCGGGCTGTCCCAGGTGGGCCGCCCGCCGGCGTCCCACTGAGACCTGGTCGGAGCGGGTTCAGCCGATGGCCTCCTGCCTGGGCAGTGCGTCCTGCCGGTGCCGCTGCAGGGTGGCTTCAGGCAGGGGACCCTGCAGATGTGCCCAGGGCAGCACCCGGCCCGGTTCCCATTCGGCGTGCACCACCTCCTCCCAGGCCGGTGGCCGTGGCAGCGGCGAACCGGCAGCCGGCTCCAGTTCGCCTGCCTGCGCCGCCCGGTAGGCCTTCTTCCAGCCCCCCAGGCTGTCGTGACTGCCGCGGGCGGCGGCGATCACCGGCGCGAGCCGCCGGTCGCTGCGCGACAGCAGGGCCTGGATCACGCTCCAGCCATAGCTTTCCGGCCGCAGCTCGATCCCCTTGGGCTTGAGCCGCTTGGCCAGCAGCTTGAGCCGTTTCTCGGCCTCCGGTCGCAAGCCCTGCCACTGGAACGGGGTGTGGGCCTTGGGCACGAAGGTGCTCACCCCCAGGGTCAGCCGCAGCCCCGGGGTCGCCTTTTTCAGGGCCAGCATCAGGGCGGCGGTGGCCTCCACATCGGCCTCCTCCTCGCTGGGCAGGCCCACCATGCCGTAGAGCTTCAGGCCGCTGAGGCCACCCTCTCGGGCGTAGCGAGCCGCGGCGGCGATCTCCTCGGTGGAAAGTTTCTTGTTCACCACCTGCCGCATCCGCTCGCTGCCGCTCTCGATCGCGATCGTGAGCGACTTGCTGCCCCGCTTGGCCAGGATGCGCCCCAGCTCAGCAGTCACCGTGGCGGCCCGCACCGAGCTGACGCTCACCCGGGTGCCCTCAAAGCGGTCCTGATCCAGCCACTGCAGCAGCTCCGGGAACTGGGGATGCTGCGTCACCGAAGCCCCCAGCAGCCCCAGGCGCTTCGTCACCGCCAGACCCTTCTCCACCGCCGGGATCAGGCCGTCGTCCAGCGACGGCGTGCGGAAGGGCAGGGTGAGGTAACTGGCCAGGCAGAAGCGGCAGAGTTCGGGGCAGCTGCGCACCACCTCCACCATGTGGATGTCGGGCCAGGCCGCCTCCGGGGTGATCACCGTGGAGTGGCTGAGGGTGTTGCCCCGCCAGGTCTGCTTGGCCACGCTGGACGGCACGCTCGCCTCGATCGGTTCCACCGCCAGCAGCGCACCGCCGGCTGAATAGCGGGGGGCATAGAGGCTGGGCACGTAGATCCCCGGCACCTGGGCCAGGGCCCGCAGCCGCTCCGCCCGTGGTTGATCCCGATGCTGCTGCACGGCATCGATGAAGGCCGGCAGGAGCTCCTCGCCATCGCCGAGCAGCACCACATCGAAGAAGGGCGCCAGCGGCTCCGGGTTGGCGGTGAGCACCGGTCCGCCGCCGAACACGATCGGATCGCTCTCGCCCCGTTGCTCGGCCCAGAGGGGGATGCGTTGCTGCTCCAGCAGATCCAGCAGCACCGGCCCGTCCAGCTCCCAGCTCAACGACAGGCCGAACAGGTCGCCATGGCGATGGGGTGGATCACTGCGATCCGTGAACAGGCGCCGCACATCCACGTCGGCGCGCCGCGCCAGGGTGGCCCAGACCACCTGGTAGCCCAGGCTGGTGATCCCCACGGAGTAGGTGCTGGGGAAGGCCAGCACGGCCCGCAGGGCACCGGCGACGGGCTGGGCGGGCTCGAACAGCAGGGTTTCCTGGTTCAGGGGGAGGGGCATGCCAATCGATCAGTCTCACGGATCCCTGGTGCCGGTTGCTTGGCCTGGCTAGAGCGGGGGCTGCTGAACGGGTGTCATGCCGAAGCTGCAGGTGATCTCACCGTTTGAATACAACCCCACGCAGGATCAGGCCAATGTCACGTTTCTGCGCCACCGGCCCGGGTTCCGTTGGTCTTGTCTACGAGGGTCCCCTCGACCCGGTGCAACGCGATGGTGTGAGTGGTTCCGGCACCTGGTACACGATCGAGGCTCCCGAGACTGGGCCCTTCACCAATGTCAATGGCACCAGCGTGTATGGCCCCGACAACCTCGGTGGTGGTCTGGTCGATCTGGTGGGGGCTTACACGCGCAATGTCAGCGGCGGGTCGGCCTCGGGGGAGGATCCCAACACCGTGGGCTTTCTCTATACCGGTGCCATTGATGGCTCCACCAGTTCCGGCTACCGCAGCTTTCAGGGGTAGACCCGCAGCGGTGAAGCAGCTCCTACACCTTTGTCCACAGCGTGGATGGGGGGCTGGCCGTGGGCAACTGCGACATCGCTTCCGCCGATTCCCTGACGGGTTACAGCCTTGTCTCCACCGCCTTTCTTGTGGATCTGGACAGCGGCCGGCAGATCAACATCCGCTTCCCCGACTTGGGTCTGGATATCACCCATACGGCCTACGGCATCTGGGAGAATGGAGATGGCTCCTACACCATTGCTCGACTGATAATGGTAAGTACCGCCTGCCTGCCGCCTCCGTGGTGACGGTCAAACGCAAGTCCTCCGAGGCTTTCAAAGCCAAAGCCCGCTGGCGCGATCTGGACGTGGTGAAGATCGATTCCTGGGTTCCCAGTGTGCTCACCACCGCTAACTCCCAGTATGGCGATGTGACCGTGGGTTTTGCCAATTATCCCAATCCTGACGGCACTCTCGCTGCTGCCGACTTCGTTGCCCAGCCCTTGATTCTCTGAGCCTGCTCAGCGACACGACAGCGCCTGTCTGCCTGGATTTACTCAGCCCGTCAACAGGCGCCTTTGCGCTGATGATGAACTTGCGAAAATGGAGGATTCGAGTCTCTCCTTGGCCGGGCTCAATACTGAGGTAACGCAGTCAGTCGTGCTTTGTTTACGGAAGTCATAAGGGTTGCAGGTGCGCCTGAATAGCTTGCATGGAGATGGCCAAAGTCGGTATGGTCAGCATGTTGCGCTTGGCGCTGGATTTCGCGCAGGCAACACCTTCTTGGTAATGCAGTCGATGGAGAATGCTTGCAAGACAGTGGAACTCCATCGTCTGGCGAATTGAGCTGCGAGGGTGCCGCTGGAGGCCCTTTTTCTGACGTTGATGATCTGGCAGTCAGACGCGCCTGTATCGAGGCAGAAGCCGCGCATCTGGGAGTGAAGTTTCGCTGCAATCGTGATGACGGAGGCTCGTAGGATGATGGCATTGTTGCCGGCATCCATCAGGGAAAAATCCTTGAGGTTGGATCCTGTCGCGTCATTACTGAACATCAGGCCGGCTCATGAAGTCCATCAACGCTCGCGCCAGAGGGCCCAGCCGGACTGGATATTCCCAGCCACGATCAGGTCGACGAATTGCTCGGCTCAGCGATTGAGTGGTGAGCCGCCGCTGTCCCTTTCCCGTTGGCGTCGAAGGCCCGCAGCAGCTCGATCTGGCGTTCGTAGATCGATTGTCCATGCAGGACCTGGGTCACCAGGAAGCTGGCCAGGCAGGCCACCAGGATCGGCTTGAGGATTAGCAGGTCTTTGGTGAGGGCGAAGGCGAGGAACACGGCGGTGATCGGCGTGCGGGAGCAGCCCGCCACAAAGGCCCCCATGCCCGCGAACACGAAGGTAGTGGGCACGTGGCCGGTGAGGTGCTCGGCCAGGCCCCCGCAGGCCAGGCCGATGGTGGCCCCCAGGGTGAGCATCGGCGCGAACAGGCCCCCGGGAGCTCCGGACGCTGCGGCAAGACCCGTGCTGAAGAACAGCAGGACGAAGATCCCCAGCGCCGTGCCGATTTCCACATGGCCCTCAGCCACGGCCTGCTGCAGGCCGGCATTGTTGCGGAATTCCGGCGGCAGGCAGGCATACACCAGGCCGAGGAGAACCCCGGCGATCACCATGCGGCTCAACAGATGCGGGGCGAACCAGCGGTGGCTCAGCCACTGCATGCGGATCACGTAGCGGCAGTAGAGCTCTGCCAGCAGACCCACCACGATCCCGAGCGCGATCAGGTAGAGCAGATCCACGGGCAGGAACCGGAGCATGGGGGTGAATTCCCTGTCCAGCAGGAAGCCCTTGACGTTCAGACCGCTGGACTGAAGACCCAGGGCCGTCAGTCCCATCACATCGGCCCAGGTGTCGGCCAGGAAGGTGGTGACCAGCACCAGCAGGAGCACCACCGGCCGGGCACCGCGCAGCAGTTCTTCCACGGCGTAGAAGAAGCCGCCGATCGGAGCGTGAAACACGGCCGCGATGCCCGCCCCGCCGCCGGCGGCCACGATCACCCTCAGGAAGGTCGCAGGGGCCCGCAGCACCTTGGCCAGCCGCCAGGCCACCGATCCCCCCATCTGTACCGAGGGTCCTTCGGGGCCGAGCGGAAAGCCCGAGCCGATGGCCAGGATCCCCGCCACCAGCTTCACCATTGCCACGCGGAAGCCCATCGGCATGGGACGTCCCTTGAGGAAGACCATCACCTGGGTGATCCCCGATCCCGCCGCCGTGGGGGCCAGCTCCCGGATCAGCAGCGCCGAGACCAGACCCCCCAGCCCGCCCATCAGGGGCAGCACCAGGGCGGCGGGAGCCATCTCCAGCAGCCTCAGTCGCCAGGTGCCCAGCCAGCCCACGCCGGTCTTGAACAGCAGGGCGGCGGCGGCGGCACTGAAGCCGGTGAGCAGCAACGCCAGGGCCACAGCCCACCAGCGCTCCTCGATGAGCCTGCGGATGCTCCGGGTGGATTGCCAGCTGTCCCTGTCGAAGTGGAAGGCCCTCAGCCGCAGGGACCGCAGGGCCTCGATGGGTGGAATCAAACTCCTGCCAGCACCTTGGCCTCCTCCTCGCTGCTCACCACGCGGCCCTGGTCCTCGAAGCCCTCGATCTGGTCGAAGTTGAGGTAGCGGTAGAGCGTGGCGCCGTTGGGGTCGATCTTCTCGGCGGCGATCGCCAGGTAGTCCTCCTTGGTGGGGATGCGGCCCAGCTGGGCGCACACCGCCGCCAGTTCGGCGCTGCCGAGGTACACCTGCGCACCGTTGCCGAGGCGGTTGTTGAAGTTGCGGGTGCTGGTGGAGAACACGGTGGTGTCGTCTTCCACCCGGGCCTGGTTGCCCATGCACAGCGAGCAGCCCGGCATCTCCATGCGGCTGCCGGCCGCCTCGAAGATCGCGTAGTAGCCCTCCTGCCTGAGCATCTCCTCGTCCATGCGGGTGGGGGGGCAGACCCAGAGGCGAGCGGCATTGGCGCCCTGGCCCTCCAGCACCGTGGCGGCGGCCCGGTAGTGGCCGATGTTGGTCATGCAGGAGCCGATGAACACCTCATCGATCGGCGCGCCCGCCACCTCCGAGAGCGTCTTGACGTTGTCGGGGTCGTTGGGGCAGGCCAGGATCGGTTCGGTGATCGCATCGAGGTCGATTTCGATCACGGCGGCGTACTCCGCATCGGCATCGGCCTCCATCAGCACCGGCTTGGCCAGCCAGGCCTCCATCGCCTGGATCCGGCGGGCCAGGGTGCGGGCATCGCCGTAGCCGCGGGCGATCATGTTCTTCAGCAGAGCCACGTTGCTGCGCAGGTATTCGCTCACCGTTTCCACGCTGAGCTTGATGGTGCTGCCGGCGCAGGAACGTTCGGCGGTCGCATCCGTCAGTTCAAAAGCCTGCTCCAGCTTGAGATCGGGCAGGCCCTCGATCTCCATGATCCGGCCGTTGAACACGTTCTTCTTGCCCTCCTTGGCCACCGTGAGCAGCCCCTGCTGGATCGCCACGTAGGGAATCGCGTTCACCACATCGCGCAGGGTCACGCCCGGCTGCAGGGAACCTGAAAATCTCACCAGCACCGATTCGGGCATGTCGAGCGGCATGGCGCCGATGGCGGCGGCGAAGGCCACCAGGCCCGAGCCGGCCGGGAAGGAGATGCCCAGGGGGAAGCGGGTGTGGCTGTCGCCGCCGGTGCCCACGGTGTCGGGCAGCAGCATGCGGTTGAGCCAGCTGTGGATGATGCCGTCGCCGGGTCGCAGCGCCACGCCGCCGCGGGAGGCCATGAAGTCGGGCAGTTCGGCGTGGGTCTTGAGGTCCACCGGCTTGGGATAGGCGGCGGTGTGGCAGAAGCTCTGCATGACCAGATCCGCCGAGAAGCCGAGGCAGGCCAGCTCCTTCATCTCGTCGCGGGTCATGGGCCCGGTGGTGTCCTGGGAGCCCACGGTGGTCATCAGCGGCTCGCAGCTGGTGCCCGGCCGCACGCCCGCCAGGCCACAGGCCTTGCCCACCATCTTCTGGGCCAGGGTGAAGCCTTTGCCGGTGTCGGCCGGGGCCACCGGCCGGATGAACAGATCCGAGGCGGGCAGGCCCAGCTGGGCGCGCACCTTGTCGGTCAGGGAGCGGCCGATCATCAGGGGGATGCGGCCGCCGGCCCGCACCTCGTCGGTGATCGTGCTGGGCTTGAGCTCGAAGCGGGCCACGATCTCGCCGGCGTTGGCTTCACCGGCCGCCCGCTCGATCGTGCCGGCATAGGGGCGGATCGTGATCACATCGCCGGAGTTGAGGGCGGTCACGTCGCACTCGATCGGCAGGGCGCCGGAGTCTTCAGCCGTGTTGAAGAAGATCGGCGCGATCTTGCCCCCCAGCACCACGCCGCCGCTGCGCTTGTTGGGCACATGGGGGATGTCGGTGCCGGTGTGCCAGAGCACCGAGTTGATGGCGGATTTGCGGGAGCTGCCGGTGCCCACCACATCGCCCACGTAGGCCACCGGGTGGCCCTTGGTCTTGAGCTCGGCGATCAGCTCCAGGCCGCCGGGCATGCGGGTCTCCAGCATCGCCATGGCGTGCAGGGGGATGTCCGGCCGGGTGGTGGCGTGGGTGGCGGGGGAGAGGTCGTCGGTGTTGGTTTCGCCTTCCACCTTGAACACCGTCACGGTGATCTCGGCCGGCAGCTCGGGCTTGGCGGTGAACCACTCGGCGGCGGCCCAGCTGTCGATCACCCGCCTAGCGTAGGGGTTGCGCTCGGCCAGCTCGAAAACGTCGTGGTAGGCGTCGTAGACCAGCAGGGTGCGGCTGAGGCCCTCGGCCGCTGTCTCGGCGATGGTGCTGTCGTCGCTGCTGAGCAGTTCGATCAGGGCGCCCACGTTGTAGCCGCCGATCATGGTGGCCAGCAGCTGCACGGCTTCCACCGGGCTCACCAGGGGGCTGCTGACGCTGCCCTGGGCCACGCCGCTCAGCCAGCCGGCCTTCACGTAGGCCGCCTCATCCACCCCCGGCGGGATGCGCTCGCTGAGCAGGTGCAGCAGAAAGGCCTCCTCCCCGGCCGGCGGTGCCGCCAGCAGCTCGGTGAGGGCCTGGGTCTCGGCGGCGTTCAGGGGCAGGGGCGGCACCCCCAGGGCCTGCCGTTCCGCCGCGGCGGCGCGGTAGCTGCTGAGGACACTGGCCGGATCGGGGGAGGAGCTGGCAGGGCTCGAGCTGGCAACGGTCATCCCAGGGGTTTCGGCTTCTGCCCTCCATTGTTCTTGCCAGCCCGGCCGGCTGTTGGTGGCGACCGTTGCCAAAGGTTCACTCCGAACGGCCCGCGGAAGCCGATGACTAGGGTGAAGTCCGTTCCGCGGCGCCAGACGAGCAGCCCAGGGTTCATGACAGCCACCTCCGATCTGCACGTGGTGGAGACCCGGCCCCTCGTTCCACCGGCACTGCTGCACCGGGATCTCCCGATCACGGAGACCTCTTCCGCCACGGTGCAGCAGGCCCGCGAGCGCATCAAGGCGATCCTGCGCGGCGACGATGCCCGCATGCTGGTGATCGTGGGTCCGTGCTCGGTACACGATGTGGCCGCGGCCCAGGAGTACGCCGCGGCGATTCAGGAGCTGCGCCAGCGCCACCGCGGCGAGCTGGAGGTGGTGATGCGGGTCTATTTCGAGAAGCCCCGCACCACCGTGGGCTGGAAGGGGTTGATCAACGATCCCCATCTCGACGGCAGCTACGACATCAACACCGGCCTGCGCCGCGCCCGCACCCTGCTGCTCCACCTCGCTGAGATGGGACTGCCGGCCGCCACCGAGCTGCTCGATCCGGTGGTGCCCCAGTACATCGCTGACCTGATCAGCTGGACCGCCATCGGCGCCCGCACCACCGAAAGCCAGACCCACCGGGAGATGGCCTCGGGACTGTCGATGCCGATCGGCTTCAAGAACGGCACCGATGGCAGTGCCACCACCGCCATTCATGCCATGCAGGCGGCGGCGCGGCCGCACCATTTCCTGGGCATCAACAGCGAGGGGCAGGCCTCGATCGTGACCACCACCGGTAATCCCGATGGTCATCTGGTGCTGCGCGGCGGCAAGACCGGCACCAACTACCACCGCGAAGCGATTGAGGCGGCCTCCCTCTCCCTGGAGAAGGAGAACCTGCCGGCCCGGCTGATGGTGGATTGCAGCCACGGCAATTCCAACAAGGACTACCGCCGTCAGGGCGAGGTGCTGGAGCAGGTGGCCGAGCAGCTGCGCCAGGGCTCCCGGCGGGTGATGGGCGTGATGCTGGAAAGTCATCTGGTGGCGGGCAGTCAGAAGATCCCCAAGGACCTCAGCCAGCTCGCCTACGGCCAGAGCATCACCGATGCCTGCATCGATCTGGCCACCACGCGGCAGTTGCTCGACCATCTCGCCGCTGCGGTGCGCCAGGCCTGTGATCGGCAGCTGGCGGCGGCATGACGACCTGAATCCTGCTAATTGGCACTCAAGGATTGCGAGTGCCAAAGTATGATGATTCCATCGAAATGTTCCTTGTGGACATGCGATCTCTTGGATCTCGGTACGTTTGGACTCCTCGTGTGATTCAGGAGTTCCGTGATGAGCTATCTCCTGCAGTTCTGTGGCCTGACCGACCCTCTCCAGCTCTTCTATCTGGAGCAGACGGCAGGGCCGGCCTTCGGGGGCTTCCGCCCCTTCCAGCTCGACGACCTGCTCGCCTGGGCCGTGGACACCGCCCGTGGCCGCTGCTGGGATCCGGCGCTGATCGAGCGCACCGTGCTGGATGAGTGGATCGAGCGGGCTGATGTGATCCGCCAGTGGCAGCTGCGGCTGCGGGAGGAGCCGGCGGATCGGATGGTGGTTGCCGGACTGGGCACGCAGCGCGACTGGGAATGCCGCTGTGAGCACTTGCTGCAGGCCTGAGGGCTCGGCGGCTACAGGCTGGCTCCGGGGTAGCAGAGGCTCCAGAGCCAGCCCACGGCCAGGGGCACCGTGAGGTTGTCGAGGCCGAGCAGGGCCGCCTGCTCCAGCAGGCAGGCCACCAGGGCGATGCCGATGGGGACCAGCCAGGTCGTGGCGCCGCCGACGGCCGGGCTGGGCACTGCCGAGAAGGCCTGCAGCAACAGCAGCACGCTGAGGCTGGCGGCGGCCATGGCGCTGGTGCCCGCCACGGATTTGCGCTGGCCCCAGAGACGCCAGCTGGGCGAGGCGACCGAGACACCCACCAGGCCCGCCAGGCCATCCCCCCAGGCCATCACCAGCACGCCCGCTGCCACGGCAGCGGCCTGATCCGGCCAGTACAGCCACAGCAGCAGGGTGACAGCGGCTCCGTAGGCCACGGTGCCGTAACTGGCGCGGCCCACGTCTTCGATGGCGGGCAGCACCCGCAGGCGGTGATTGAGAGCGGCCAGGGCGGTGATCAGCCCAGCCAGGCCGATGGCAATGTTGCGGTCGATCCCCAGCCACCAGGCCAGCAGGATCACCGGACCGCAGCCCACATGCACGACCTTGCGGCGCCACTCACGTTGCTCCGGCCAGCGCTTCGCCATGGCCGTGGCGGCTCCTGCCAGCAGGCCGAGCCAGAGGGCCAGGACGCCGATGCCGACCAGCTGGCTCAGGGCCCAGTTGTCCACCGGAAGGGTCGTGCTCAGGCAGCCTGCTGTCCGTAGGTGGTGCGGTTGCTCATCAGCCGCAGCTTCATGATCGCCTTGGTTTCAAGCTGCCGCACCCGCTCGCGGGAGACGTTGATCTGGCGGCCGATCTCGGCGAGGGTCTGGGGTTCGGTGCCCTCCAGGCCAAACCGCATCTGCAGGATGCGGCGCTCGCGTTCGTTCAGCTGGGCCAGCCAGGTGCCGAGGTGCTCCTTCTGGAACAGGCGGTCCATCGATTCGATGTGCGCCCCGCTGGCCGGATCGGCGATCAGTTCCCCCAGGGTGCTGCGGTCTTCGTCGCCACGGGCGTGGGCGTCGAGGGAGGCGCAGGGGGCGCTCTGCGAGACGAGGTCTTCGAGTTCGTTCGGAGGGATGCCCATGGCATGGGCCAGCTCCAGCCGGTTGGGCTGACGGCCGAGCCGGTGGGAGAGCTCGCGCGAGATCCGCCGCATCTTCGAGAGTTTCTCGCTGACGTGGATCGGCAACCGGATCGTGCGGGCGCTGTTGTCAATCGCGCGGGTCATGCCCTGGCGGATCCACCAGTAGGCATAGGTGGAGAATTTGTAGCCCATGGCGGGGTCGAATTTGTCGACAGCCCGCTCCAGTCCGATCGCGCCTTCCTGGACCAGGTCGAGCAGCTCCAACCCCTGGTTCTGATATTTCTTCGCCACGCTCACCACCAGGCGCAGGTTGGCGGCCATCATCCGGTCCCTCGCCCGCTGGCCCATGCGGATCTGGCGGCGCTGCTGGGTCGTGAGGGTGTCAGCAGGCAGCTCCAGCAGACGCTTGCCCTGTTGCACGTGATGGGCCAGCTCAATTTCTTCAGCCGGTGTGAGCAGTGGCACACGGCCGATCGTGCTCAGGTACCAGCCGATCGTGTCGGCGCTGATGCGGCCGACAGCCTGCTTGGCAGCACTGGCGGATTTGCTTGGTGTGCGGCGCCCGCTGACGTTCTCGGTGTTGGCGATTACGTCATGAGCGGAACGCTGAGGCGTACTCATCACCCCGGCCTCCGTGAGTTGGTGGCCGGAATGTAGCAGCGTT
Source organism: Synechococcus sp. CCY9202 (assembly GCF_034931685.1). NCBI lineage: Bacteria > Bacillati > Cyanobacteriota > Cyanophyceae > Synechococcales > Synechococcaceae > Synechococcus > Synechococcus sp. CCY9202. The sequence goes on along the minus strand of NZ_JAYGID010000086.1, from coordinate 3,909 downwards.
ATTGCTGGGATGAGGAATGTAAACGAAAGACATCCTGTAAGCAAGACAACGACAGGGTGGTGCTTGTGTAACGGATGTTGCTGTTTCGCTTCAACGTGCAGAGCTGAGGCCGCCGCGCCAGAGCCGGATCAGAGTCTCCTGGGTCTGGAGACCATCCCCTTCCGGCTGCAACTGCTCAAAGCTGCCATCGCTGCGCATGTGCCAGGCGCCCGTGTCGCCCAGATAGAGCTCCAGCAGATCCTCCAGCTGCCCGCGCAGCCGAGCGTCTTCCACCGGCGCCACCGCTTCGACCCGTCGATCCAGGTTGCGGGGCATCCAGTCGGCGCTGCCGAAGTACATCTCAGGGTTGCCGCCATTGGCAAACCAGAACAGGCGCGAGTGTTCGAGAAAACGACCGATCACGCTCACCACCTGGATGTTCTCGCTGATGCCCTCCACTCCGGGCCTGAGGCAGCACATGCCACGGATCACCAGCTCGATTTTCACACCGGCCTGGGAGGCTTCGTAGAGCAGGCCAATGATCGCCGGATCAACCAGCGCATTCATCTTGGCCCGGATGTGACCACCCTGGCCAGCCTTGGCGAGGTCAATCTCGCGGCGGATCAGCGCCTCCATGCCCTTGCGCAGGGTGACCGGCGCCACCAGCAACTTGCGGAAACTCTGTTGTTTCGAGAAGCCGGTGAGGTAATTGAACAGCTCCACCAGGTCCTGGCCGAAATCGGTGTGGGAGGTCAGCAGTCCCACGTCGGTGTAGAGGCTGGAGGTGCGGGAGTTGTAGTTGCCGGTGCCGATATGCACATAACTGCGCAGAATCTGCTTCTCCTTGCGCACCACCAGCAGGATCTTGGTGTGTGTCTTCAGACCGAGCACCCCGTACACCACATGCACGCCGGAGCGTTCCAGCCGCCGGGCCCACTGGATGTTGTTGTCTTCATCGAAGCGGGCCTTGAGTTCCACCAGGGCCATCACCTGCTTGCCGTTCTCTGCCGCCCGGATCAGGGCGGCCACCACCGCCGAATCCTTTGACGTGCGATAGAGCGTCATCTTGATCGCCAGCACCGACGGGTCGTCGGCGGCCTGGTTGAGGAACTCCTCGACCGAGGTGGCGAACAGGTCATAGGGATGGTGCAGCAGCACATCGCCCTGGCGAATCGTCGCGAAGATGCTCTGGAAGTCCTCCTCCTTCAGCGAGCCGTCGTCCAGATGGCTGCGCTGCGCCCGCGCCAGCGCCGGCACGGTGCGGCCCTGGAAGGGCTTGTCTTTCAGCTGGGGCAAGGGGATCGCCAGCAGGCTCATCAGGTCATCGAGGCCGAGTGGACCGTTGACGCGGTAGAGGTCCTGCGCCTCCACGTTCATCCCTTCCATGAGCACGTGGATCACGTCATCGGGCATTTCGTCGGCCACCTCAAGCCGCACCACCTCGCCGCCCTTGCGCCGCTTGCGCAGGCCCTCCTGCAGGGCCTCCATCAGGTCGTCGGCCTCAAGGTCGCGCAGCTCCAGGTCAGCGTCGCGGGTGACTCGGAAGAAGTAGTGCCCCTCGATCGTCATGCCCGGGAACAGCAGTTGCAGGTTGAAGGCCACCACCTGCTCCAGCGGCACCGCGGTGAACACCGGCTTGGGCCGCTTGCCGCTCAGATCGCTGGGGATCTCCACGAAGCGGGGCAGGATCTTCTGGGGAACCTTGACCCGCGCGAACTGCTGCTGGCCCGTGTCTGGGTCGCGCACCAGGGCCGCCACGTTGAGGCTGAGGTTGCTCACGAACGGGAAGGGATGGGCCGGATCCACCGCCAGGGGGGTCAGAACCGGGAAGATGGCGGTCTGAAAGGTGTGATCCACCCACTGCCGCTGGCGGTTGCTGAGGTTGGCGTAATCGATCAGATGGACGCCGTACTCGGTCAGCTGGTTCTTGAGCGAATGACGGTAGTGCTGCTGCTGCAGATCCAGCAGGGGGCGGAGTTTGGCCTGAATCGCCTCCAGCTGCTGCAGGGGTGTGCGGCCATCGTCGCTGAGGCTGGTGACTCCGGCTTCGAGTTGCGACTTCAGCGACGCCACCCGCACCATGAAGAACTCATCGAGGTTGTTGCTGAAGATGGCGCTGAACTTGGCCTGCTCCAGCAGCGGGGTGTGTTCATTCAGCGCCTGGGCCAGCACGCGCCGATTGAAATCGATCCAGCTCAGCTCGCGGTTGATGTAGAGCTCGGCAGCGACGGCGGGCTCGCCCATGGTGTTCTGCTGTCGGCGGTGCTGACGCGACGCACGCTGCCGGTTCCTCTCCGGCAACGTAGCAATCTCACTCCGTTGCTCCCGGTGACGCCGTTGCTTGACCGGGCAGCCCCCCGGCCACCAGCAGGGCCACCCCCACCATCAACACGGTGCCGAACCAGAAGGGGCTTTGCTGCCCCACGGTTTCGTAGGCCAGGCCCGCCAGCGGAGGCCCCACGAAGCCGGTGAGGCTCTGCAGGCCCTGGAGGCTGCCCAGGGCGGCTCCCTGACCACCCTCATCGAGCCGGCGGGAGACGAGGCTGCGCAGGCTGGGGGTGACCAGACCGGTGCCGGTGGCCAGGATCGCCAGGGCGATGAACACCTGCGGCTGGGCGTTGCCGACCGTGGTCAGCAGGATCAGCAGAAACCCCACGATCACCAAGCCGATGCCCGCCAGGGTGAGGCGCCATTCACCGAAGCGCTGCACCAGCGGTCCGATCAGGCCGCCCTGCACCAGGGTGGCCACCACACCCACCACCAGGAAGGCCAGCGCCGAGGTGGTGGGTCCCCAGCCGAAGGCCTGCTTGAAATAGAGCACCAGCACGGCCGTGAAGCCGTTGAAGGCCAGAAAAAACAGGAAGAAGGCCGCACTCAGGCGACGCACCTGCGGGTTGGCGAGCACCCGCGCCAGCTGGGCGAAGGGTTGCAGATTGCGCTTGCGCGGCAGGGGTGATCGGGCCTCTGGCGGATGGGTTTCGGGCAGCAGCACGACCACCAGCACCAGGTTGAGGGCGGCGATCGCCACGGCCAGCAGCAACGGCAGGGTGATGGTGATCCCGGCCAGGGCGCCCCCCAGCGCCGGTCCGAGGATGAAGCCCAGCCCGAAGGCCACCCCGATCAGCCCGAAGGCCTTGGCCCGCTGTTCCGGTGCCGAGATGTCCGCCAGCACCGCAGCGGCGGTGGCGGCGGTGCCGCCGCTCACCCCATCGATCAGCCGCGCCGCGAACAACAGCCCCAGGGGCCAGCCGGCCGCCGCCGCCGCTGGCCAGAGGCTGGCCCAGGGCAAGGCCAGGGTGAGGGCAAACAGGCTCAGCCCCAGCAGGGAGCCCGTCACGCAGACCATGATCACCGGCCTGCGGCCGTAGCGGTCGCTCAGGGCGCCGATCAGCGGTGTGAAGCCGAACTGGGCCAGGGCATAACTTCCGGCCAGCAGCCCCAGCACCCGTCCGTCATTGGTGATCCCCGCCAGCAGGTAGGGCAGCAGCGGAAACACGATGCTCTCGCCCAGCCGGTCGTTGAGCAGGGTGATGAAGACGCACAGGAGGGTGGAGGGGCGCGTCCAGCGCACGGCGAGGGGCCCAGGGGGGTCCTCACATTCCCATGGCCCTCTGCAAGGGAGGCGCGCTGGGCGCCACCATGGGGGTCGCTGTCGCCGCGCCATCCATGGACGCAGGAGCCGAGGGGGCGGCCATCCGGCCGATGATCGCCGTGCTCGGCCTGGCCTTGGTGCTCTTCCTGGTGCTGCACCTGGCGGGTGTGGGGGTGGCCCTGATCGATCCGGGCGCCTTCGGCCGGCTGGTGGCCGTTCTGCACAGCGCCTGGTGGTTGCCGCCGCTGGAGCTGGCCCTGGCGGCGGTCGGGCTCGGCCATGGCCTGGCGGCGCTCCTGCGGGTGAGCCGCAACGCCCGCGCCGCCGGTGCGCAGCGG
>NZ_JAYGID010000085.1:0-40444 GCF_034931685.1 Synechococcus sp. CCY9202 | reverse complement strand
CCCTGCTGCAGCGCCTCTGCGGCCAGGATCCGGAAGTGCGCCGCTGGTTGGCCAGCTGGCAGCAGGCTCCCGTCGCCCTGCCACCGCGGCCTGCCAGCCTGCTGCCCTGAGCCGGCCACCGATGCCCGCCGTTGCCCTGTTCGGCACCAGCGCCGATCCACCCACCCTCGGCCACCGCGCCCTGCTCGAGGGGCTGCTGACCCTCTACCCAGAGGTGGCGACCTGGGCCAGTGACAATCCCCTCAAGCACCATGCGGCCCCGCTGCCCATGCGGGCAGCCCTGCTGGAGGCCCTGGTGGCAGCGATCGGCGATCCGCGGCTGCACCACCGGCAGGAGCTCAGCAGCCCCTGGACGATCGAAACCCTGGAGCGCGCCGCCCGGCAGTGGCCCCAGCACGAACTGGTGTTTGTGGTGGGGAGCGATCTGGCTCCCCAGATCCCCAGCTGGAAAGCCGCCGATGCGATCCTGCGCCGCTGCCGCCTGGCGATCGCCCCGCGCCGGGGTTGGCCGCTCACGGCGGAGCAGCAGCAGGCGCTGCGAGAGCTGGGGGCGGAGCTGGAGCTGCTGCCTCTGGAGATTCCCGCCACGGCCAGCTCAGCGGTGCGCCGCTGCCCCGATCCGGCCCAGGTTCCGCCGGAGCTGCACCCCCTGCTGCTGCAGCACAATCTGTACGGCTTCCAAGGGGGTGGTCCTGCGGCAGGCCGAATCGGCTGATGCAGCCTGATCGGGCTGCAGATGCACCAGCCTGATTGGGCTGCAGATGCAGCAGCTTGAGTCGACTGCGACCACTTCCGCCTCCTTCCCTTCCCCTCACGCCGTTCCCGCTGCCGATGCGTCTTGCTCTGGCCCAGATCGATCCCCTGGTGGGCGACCTGCGAGGCAACGGCGCCCGCATCCTGACGGCCTGCCGGGAGGCGGCGAGCGCTGGCGCCGAACTGGTGCTGACGCCGGAACTCTCGCTCTGGGGCTATCCGCCCCGCGACCTGCTGCTGCGCGCCAGCCTCGTGCAGCGCCAGGGCGAAGAGCTCGACCGACTCGCCGCCTCACTGCCCGCGGAGCTGGCGGTGCTGGTGGGGGTGGTGGAACCGGTGGAGGATGCAGGGGTGCCGGGCCTCTACAACAGCCTGGCCCTTGTGGAGCCGGGCCAGTGGCGCTTCGTGGCCCGCAAACGGCTGCTGCCCACCTACGACGTCTTTGACGAGCAGCGCTATTTCCGCAGCGGCACCAGCGCCGCCGTGCTGGAGCTGGTGCGCAGCGGCCGCCCGTGGCGCCTTGGGCTGACGATCTGCGAAGACCTCTGGGTGGACGAGCAGCTGCAGGGCCACCGCCTCGCCGGCGCGGATCCGATCGCGGCACTGCTGCCGCATCGGCTCGATCTGTTGCTCAACCTCTCGGCCTCCCCCTTCGGCCAGGAGAAGGTGGCCCTGCGGCAAACCCTGGCCTCGCGCGCCGCCAGGCGCCTGGGCTGCCCGGTGGTGTACGTGAACCAGGTGGGCGGCAACGACGAACTGGTGTTCGACGGCGTCAGCTTCGTGGTGGATGGCGAAGGGACGCTGGTGGCTCGCCTGCCCTGCGCCCGTGAAGCCCTCGGTTTCTGGGACGCCGCTCGCGACCAGGCCAGCGCCATCGCGCCGTTGCCCGAGCGGCTGGAGCAGATCTTCCGCGTGCTGGTGCTGGGGGTGCGCGACTATGCCGGCAAGTGCGGCTTCCAGCGGGCGCTGCTGGGCCTGAGCGGCGGCATCGATTCGGCCCTGGTGGCAGTGATCGCCGCCGCGGCCCTCGGCCCCGAGCAGGTGCGGGTGCTGCGGATGCCCTCCCCCTGGAGCTCCGCCGGGTCCCTCAGCGACGCCACAGCCCTGATCGAACGGCTGCACCTGCCCAGCAGCACCCTGCCGATCGCTGCGCTGATGGACAGCTTCGACACGGTGCTGACCCCAGCGCTGGGAGAAGCCCCTCGCGGGATCACGGCGGAGAACCTGCAATCCCGCATCCGCGGCACGCTGCTGATGGCCCTGGCCAACCAGGAGGGCCGGCTGCTGCTCTCCACCGGCAACAAATCCGAACTGGCGGTGGGCTATTGCACCCTCTACGGCGACATGAACGGCGGCCTGGCCGTGATCGGCGATCTCTACAAGAGCACCGTGTTTGCCCTGTGCGCCTGGCTGGACAGCCCCGCCGCAGGCCCCTGCCGCCGTGATCTGGGCCTGCCCGAGTGCGGCGAGCTGGTGGGCAGGGCCATCCGCGACAAGCCCCCCAGCGCCGAGCTGCGGCCCGACCAGCGCGACAGCGACTCCCTGCCGGACTACGCCGTGCTCGATCCGCTGCTGAAGGCCTACATCGAGGAGCTGCGCACCCCCGAGCAGCTGATCGCTGCCGGCACCGATGCCGCCCTGGCCGAACGGGTGCATCGGCTGCTGCGTCTGGCCGAATTCAAGCGGCGCCAGGCTGCACCACTGCTGAAAGTGAGCGCTCGGGCCTTCGGCAGCGGTTGGCGGATGCCGATCGCCGCACGCTGATCCCGTCACGAATGCGTGGCAGTTCCGCCCCGGCCCCGCCAATCTGGTGCAAGCCCTGCAGTGGTCCATGACAGCACCCGGCCTGACGGCCCCGATGGCCAGCATCGGCGTGCCTACGGAAATCAAGCAGGACGAGCAGCGGGTGGCGCTCAGTCCTGATGGGGTGCGCGAGCTGGTGGGCCAGGGCATGGAGGTGCGGGTGCAGGAGGGCGCCGGGCTCGGCGCCGGCATCGCCGACGATGACTACGCCGCGGCCGGGGCCCTTCTGGTGAGCTGCGAGGACGCCTGGGGCGCCCATCTGGTGGTGAAGGTGAAAGAACCGCAACCGGAGGAGTTTCGCTATCTGCGCAGCGACCTGGTGCTGTTCACCTACCTCCATCTGGCCGCCTATCCCGAGGTGGGCGAGGCCCTGCTGGAGGCCGGTACCACCGCGGTGGCCTACGAAACCGTGCAGCTCGAAGACGGCAGCCTGCCGCTGCTGGCGCCCATGAGCGAGATCGCCGGGCGCATCGCCGCCCAGGTGGGCGCCCATCTGCTGGAAAAGCCCCACGGTGGCCGCGGCGTGCTGATCGGCGGCTGTACCGGCGTGCGGCCGGCGCGGGTGGTGGTGCTGGGGGCCGGAACGGTGGGCTGGCATGCGGCACGGCTGGCGGCGGCGATGGATGCGGAGGTGTTCCTGCTGGATCACTCGCCCCAGCGCCTGCGCCGGCTGGAGGCCGACCGCAAGGGCCGCCTGGTGAGCCTGGTGAGCAGCCGCGGCCTGATTGAGCGGTTGGTGCCGGGGGCGGACCTGCTGATCGGCGCCGTGCTCACCCCCGGCGGCCGGGCCCCCACCCTGGTGGAGGAAGACCTGGTCCAGCGCATGAAGGCCGGCTCGGTGATCGTGGACGTGGCGATCGATCAGGGGGGCTGCATTGCCACCAGCCGCGAGACCACCCACACCGAACCGGTGGTGACGATCCATGGCGTGCAGCACTACGCCGTGGGCAACATGCCCGGCGCGGTGCCTTTCACCTCCACCGAAGCCCTGGTGAGTGTCACCCTGCCCTACATCCTGGTGATGGCGGGCCGCGGGCTGGCCGAGGCGGTCACCGACCGGCCCGAGCTGCTCTCGGGTCTGAACACCGTCAATGGGGCCGTCTGCCATCCGGGAGTGGCCAAGGCCCTGGGGGTGTCGCCGCGCCACCCGATGGCCTGTCTGCGCTGAGCTCCGTTCAAGCGAGGCGCCCCAGGGGCCGGCGCAGGCTGGCAGGGTCGATCCCCTCCCGCAGAGCCAGCACCAGACCAGCCGCTTCGGCGTAGGTCGTCACCTCCAGCACCTCAAGGCCCAGCGCCGCCCCGTCGACCGCCAGCACACAGGGATTGCCGCGCACGGCGATCAGCGGCACTCCCCGCTCCGCGCAGGCCAGCACGGCCTCTCCCCCCAGGGCCGCCGCCGGCGCCACCACGGCACCGATGTCTCCGGAGCGGATCAGGCCGGCCGCCCTGGAGGCAGCCGGTTCGCTCACCAGATCGGGGGCCCGGCTCAGGCCCACCAGAACGCAGGGCAGGAAGGTGTGGCCCAGCTCCTCCGCCGCGGCCCGCGGATCAAGGCTGGGATCGAGCGGCAGCGGCGCCAGGGCCGGAGCGTGGGCGCAGGGGCAACCCAGATGACGACTGAGCAGATGGCTGATCACGGCCTCGGCACCGGCCAGCCCGTCGACCCCCGCCCCCTGGCGGTAGGCCGCCAGGGCCTCACTCTCGGGCTCATCGGGGAAACGGGCCACCACGGCGATCGCCGTGGCCCCGGCCGCCACCAGCTGCTCTCCCGCCCGCAGCAGCAGATCCGGGCGCACCAGGCTGCCCCAGCTGGCACCACTGGGGCCAAGCGACAGGCTCACGTGCAGCGGTGCCTCGGTGGTGCGCACCGGGCCGATCGCCAGGCCAAGGCTGGCGCGGCAGGCATCGGCCGCCTGCAGATGGCGCTGACGCAGGGGCTCCTCGATGCCGGCATCCAGCAGCAGACCCACCCGCCGCGACGGGACCGGCGCCAGGGCCAGCTCACCGGCAGCGAAGCGATTCAGGCTCCAGCCCTCCACGTAGTGCAGCCGTGGATCGCTCCAGTAGAGCGCCGCCGCGTTCATCACGTTGGGATGGGTGATCAGGCAGCCACTGGCGGCGGCGAGCAGCCGGGCCGCCGGCAGGCCATCGCCCGCGTAGCCGCCCACGGCACAGCCCACGCCGGTGGGGATCACCAGAAGGGTGGGCAGCGGCGGCGCCGCACAGCCGCTCAACACGGCGGTTTGGTGCTCAACAGCCAAACCCCTTCGACCCTCAGCCCCCGATCAGGATCCACCGCCGTGATCGCCCAGCGCAGGGGCTCGGCGCCGCCGGGTTGGTCGGCCAGGGCGGCCCGGATCTGTGGCAGCAGAGCACCGGGCGCGGGCTTCAGCCACAACTCCAGTGGCTCGAGGCGCATGGGCGCAGCACTCACTTCTGAAACTGACCGAACTGAAGCTCGTAGAGCGCATCTTCCTGGCCGGCGAGCAGATCGAGGTCACTGCGGGGGAATGACACACACAACAGGGCATAGCCCTGCTCCTGCAGCTCCATCTTCACCCCCATGGCATCGGGCTGGTGCACACGGCCGCTGCGGAGCAGGGCTGCACAGGTGGTGCACACCCCCGAACAGCAGGAACTGGGCAAGGGCACGCCCGCTGCTTCAGCCGCGGCCAGCACGGTCTGGTCGGATCGGCACGGAAAACTGTGTCGCGTGCCGTCGATCTCGGCGGTGACGCTGAAGCTGGAGGAATCGGACACGAGCGGGATCGGACGGTCAGGCGCGCAGCCCATCTTCCCCGATGGCCTGCCACTGGCTGGGATGGGGCGCCAGGTACTCCGGCGGCCTGGAGCCAGGCGCGGCGGGCGGTGCGGTGAGCACAAAATCAAGACTGATCGAAAAGCGGTGATCGTCGGGCTCGTGGTTCTCCAGCACGGCGTGATCCAGGCAGGAGGGGAACAGCAGCAGCAGACCGGCTCGCGGCGCCACATCCAGCCAGGCCGCATTGAAGGGAGAGGCGACGCCGATCGGGCCGCCATGGCCCACCGCCAGGCCGGGCACCAACTCGTTCACCTGGCGGACCGGGAAGAGACGCAGACAGCCATGCCGGCCACTGCCATCGCCATTGAGGTAATACACAGCACTGAGGTGTGCATTGGGATGGTGATGGCGGCCCACCACCTGCCCGGTCTCGCTCACCACCGGCCAACAGCGCTGCAGATGCAGCGCCACCGCGGAATCGCAGAAGCCCAGGGCGCCGAGATAGGTCTGGGCATGGGCTGCGATCTCCGCCACCAGCGGCGCAAAGACCGGGTGGCGGTGCAACTGCCACACCCCATTGAGGTCTCCGGTCCAGGCGCAGCCGGGATCGGGGTTGGAGGCAGACTCACCGCGCAGCTCACAGATCGCCTGAATCTGCAGAGCCGTGTCGAGCGGATCGACCGCTCGCTGCACCTGACCGAGCGCCGTGGGGAAGAGGGCTTGGATCTCCAGGCCTCCCAGTGGGGTCGCCCCATGTTGTGGGGATCCAGCATGAGGGCCAGATCCTGAAGCCACACCACCGTGCTCCCTCATCAACGAGACCTGTCGCACACGCCCGGATCCTGCCAAGCCCCACGTTCGGACTGCAAACAGACGGGCACAGAAAGCCTCCGGGCACAAAAACATCGCTCAAAAAGCCGTTTCCGAGATTCGGAAACGGCCAGCTGAACAGCAGTTGCGGGACAACGAATGCGGGCCTGCAGGTGCCAACGAGCCGAGAGAAGATCTCCGCTCAGAAGGCAACTGATCTGGCCGTCAACAGATCAGGCCATCGCCACGGAGCCACCGACCACCTCGAGGATCTCCTGGGTGATCGCCGCCTGGCGGGCTTTGTTGTAATCCAGCGTCAGGCTCTTGGCGAGGGCCTTGGCGTTGTCGCTGGCGTTGTTCATGGCCGTCATCCGGCTGGCCAGCTCAGACGCCGCCGCCTCCTGCAGGGAGCGGAGCAACTGATTCTCCAGATACAGAGGCAGCAGGGCATTGAGCAACTGCTCCGGGCTCTGGTCGAAGACGATGTCCGAGGGGATCTCGGGCTGATCGTTGGCAACACCGCCGGCATCCACAGCCACGGTCAGGCGACCCTCGCGGGTGGTGAGACGGAAGATCTCGTCCTCGGGGGTGGCGATTCCCTGGGGATCCAGTGGCAACAGGGTCTGCACCACGGGCTTGGAACTGACCAGGTTGATGAACTTGGTGAAGATGATCTCGACCCTGTCGGTACTGGCAGAGAGAAACTCAGCCAGTACTTCAGTTGCGATACCACCGGCTTCGCTGGCGTTGGGAACCTGCTCGAGACCGGTGAAGGTGGCCCGGATCGGGTAGCTGCGGTTCTGGAAGTAGGTGATCGCCTTACGGCCGATCAGCACCAGATCCACGCTGTAACCCTGCTGCTTGAGCTCAGCGAAGCGTTGCTCGGTGCGTTTGATGATGTTGGCGTTGTAGCCACCGCAGAGACCACGGTCACCCGTCACAGACAACAGCGTGATTGTACGCAGATCGCGGGATTCGAGCAGGGGCGAATCGGCATCCTCGAAGCGCATGCGCGACTGAAGATTCTCCAGCACCCGTGCCAGGCGATCAGCAAACGGACGGCTACGCAACACCTGCTCCTGGGCACGCCGCACTTTGGCGGCCGCCACGAGACGCATGGCCTCGGTGATCTTGCGCGTGTTCTTGACCGAACTGATGCGGTCGCGGATTTCCTTGAGATTAGCCATCAGTACGCCCTCCTCAGACGGTGGCGAGCATGGACGATTTGACCTCGTTGATCGCATCCTTGAGCATGGCTTCAGCTTCGTCGCTGAGCTGCTTCTCGGTCTGGATCTTGGAGATGTACTCGGGCTTGTTGGTCTTGAGATACTCGCGCAGTTCACGGCAGAACTGCACCACCGATTCCACCGGAACCTCGTCGATCAGACCCTTGACGCCGGCGTAGACCACCGCGACCTGTTCAGCCAGGATCAGGGGGCTGAACTGGGGTTGCTTGAGGATCTCGCGCAGCCGCTTACCGCGAGCCAGTTGCTTCTGGGTGGCGGCGTCGAGATCCGAGGCGAACTGGGAGAAGGCAGCCAGTTCGTCGAACTGAGCCAGCTCCAGCTTCAGGGTGCCGGCGATCTTCTTGATGGCCTTGGTCTGGGCGGCTCCACCCACCCGGCTCACGGAGATGCCCACATTGATGGCGGGCCGCAGACCGGAGTTGAACAGGTCGGAGCTGAGGAACACCTGACCATCCGTGATCGAGATCACGTTGGTTGGGATGTAGGCAGACACGTCGCCGGCCTGGGTCTCGATGATCGGCAGGGCGGTCATGCTGCCCTTGCCCATGGCATCACTCAGCTTGGCGGCGCGCTCCAGCAGACGGCTGTGGCAGTAGAAGACGTCGCCGGGATAAGCCTCACGACCGGGGGGACGACGCAGCAGCAGCGACATCTGGCGATAGGCCTGGGCCTGCTTGGTGAGGTCGTCATAGATCACCAGGGTGGCCTTGCCCTTGTACATGAACGACTCGGCCAGGGCCGCGCCGGTGTAGGGAGCCAGGTACTGAAGAGCTGCTGCTTCAGAGGCGCTGGCCGCTACCACGATGGTGTAATCCAGGGCGCCCTTCTCGCGCAAAACCTCAACCACGTTGGCGACGGAGGCGGCCTTCTGGCCGATCGCCACATAGACGCAGACGACGTCCTGACCCTTCTGGTTGATGATCGTGTCAATGCCGATCGCCGTCTTGCCGGTCTGACGGTCGCCGATGATCAGCTCACGCTGGCCACGACCGATCGGGATCATGGCATCGATGGCTGTGATGCCGGTCTGCATGGGCTCATGCACCGACTTGCGCTGGATGATCCCAGGCGCCATCGATTCGATCAGACGGGTCTCGGTGGTGGCGATCTCACCCTTGCCGTCGATAGGCTGACCCAGGGAGTTCACCACCCGACCCAGCATCGCCTCGCCGACGGGTACTGCGGCGATCTTGCCGGTGGCCTTCACCGTGCTGCCTTCGCGGATGCCGAGCCCCTCGCCCATCAGCACAACGCCGACATTGTCGTCCTCCAAGTTGAGGGCAATGCCTTCGGTGCCGTCCTCAAATTCCACCAACTCGCCGGCCATCACCTGTTGGAGGCCGTAGACGCGGGAAATCCCGTCACCAACCTGCAGAACGGTTCCGACGTTGCTGACCGAGACGGATTTGTCGTAGTCCTCGATCTGCTGCTTGAGGATCGCGCTGATCTCGTCGGGGCGGATGGAAACCATGGGTGGAAATCCCCGGCAGGGGACACGAGGGGAAAAAGGCGGAAGGAGAAACGGGGGGAGCTAGCTCACCTTGGCCAGGGCCAGACCGAGGCGACGAACCTGTCCGGACAGGCTGGCGTCGATCACCTGCGAACCGACACTGACGGTGAAGCCGCCGATCAGAGCGGGATCGACCTTCTGGACGACCTCAACCTGCTCGGTGGCCGCCACGGTTTTGATCCTGCTGGTGATCTGGGCCAGCTGCTCGGCAGCCAACGTGGTGGCCGAGGTGACCGTCGCCAGGGCGATCCCGTTCTGCTGGCGGTAGAGGTCAAGCAGACGCTCCAGCACTGCATCCAGAACTTCGATGCGCTGGCGATCAGCCAACAGCTTGAGAAGATTCAGAAAGGTGGGCGTCACCTGCTCCGCGAACAGAGCCTGGAGGGCACCCTTCTTGGCTTCGATCTCGATGACCGGCGAGGTCAACGCCTGGCGCAGATCATCGGATTCATTCCAGAGCGCCAGGATCTGACGGGCCTGGTCCACAACCTGTTCCAGTTCGTTGTGGGCTTCCGCCACCTGCAGGAAGGCTTCTGCGTAGGGCGTGGTGATGGAGTTGAGCAGCGGCATCAGGCGTTACCCATCGATTGGATGGCCTGCTCGATGAAACGGGCCTGGGCCTGGTCATCGAGCTTGCCAGGAAGGCTTGAGAGGGCCTTGTCAATGGCCAGCTGGGCGGCCTGGCGTCGCAGCAGGGTGGTGACCCTGGCCGCTTCGGACTCGAGATCATTGCTGGAGCTCTGCTTGATCCGCGCCATGTCCTCGATGGTGCGCTTCTCGATCTCGAGGCGGATCGACTGGGCACGCTCCTTGCCTTCAGCGCGGATCTGATCGGCCTTCTTCTGGGCCTGACCAAGATCCTGCTGGGCCGTGGCAAGCGAGGCCGTGGCCTTGGCCAGGCGCTCCTCTGCGTCCTTGAGATCAGAAAGGATGAGGGCCCGACGGCGCTCAAGGATGCCACCGAGGAAGCTGGGGAGGAACTTCCAGAGGCAGGCGATCACGATCGCCAGGTTGATGATGTTGGATTCGAAGATGTTGAAGTTGAGGCCGAAGCCTCCCTCCGAAGCCATCACCAGGGGAAGGGGAAGATTCATTTGGTGGCAGCCAGCAGACGTTCGACGATCAGATCACCGAGTTGGTCGGCATCTCCCTGAAGCTGTGTCATGGCCGATTCCCGCTGGGAATCAATCTCACGACGCGCCTGTTCGCGCGATGCGTTGGCTTCGGCCGTCGCAGTGGCCAGGGCGTCGCGATAGAGGCGATCGGATTCCTGTTCAGCGTCGAGGATCAGCTTCTGGGTGTGGAGACGGGCCTCCTTGAGCTGCTCCTTCAATTCAGTCTCCAGACGCTCCACCTGGGCCAGCTTCTGCTTGGCCTCGGCACGACTGGTACTGATGTAATCCTCTCGCTCTTCCACGACCCGACCGACCGGGCGGAAAAACAGGGCATTGAGAATGAAGGTGAGGACGACAATCTGCACTGCCATCAGCGGCAGAGTGGCGTCGAGGTCGAACAGACCTCCTTCGGGTGCACCTGCTTCGGCAAGCAGAAGCCAGCTGGTCATGGGGCGGGAGTGGCGAGCGGACGTCCGGAGAAAAACCGGAGGGAGAACGCGGAGCGAACGGACAACGATGCGGACGAGGCCCAGGAAACCATCGGTTCCAGGGACCTCGGATCACATCCAGTTCCGATCAGCCGGCGAAGGGGTTGGCGAACAGCAGCACCAGGGCCACCACGAGGCCGTAGATGGTGAGAGCTTCCATGAAGGCCAGGGAAAGCAGCAGGGTGCCGCGGATCTTGCCTTCAGCTTCAGGCTGACGAGCGATGCCTTCGACAGCGCCGCCGGCAGCGGTGCCCTGACCGATACCGGGGCCGATGGCGCCAAGGCCGACGGCGAGACCAGCGGCCACGACGGACGCAGCGGAGGTGATGGAATCCATGGTGGAAGGGGGGATGTGGAGCGCTGGGGTAGCGCTGGTTGAACCTGTCGCCAGCGGACGTCTCCTCCTTGGAGACGGGCCCGGACTGCAACCGGACCTGCGAGCAGGAGATTTAGCAGATCGGCTGAAAGGAGCGGCACGTTGCCGTGCGCTCAATCCAGGCCGAGGGAGCTTCAGTGATGCTCTTCGTGAACAGCCTCGCCGATGTAATAAGCGGCGAGGGTGGCGAAGATCAAGGCCTGAATCGCACTGGTGAACAAGCCCAGGAACATGGCCGGCAGAGGAACGACCAGCGGCACAAGAAAAGCGAGCACCGCAACCACCAGTTCATCAGCCAGGATGTTGCCGAACAAACGGAACGAAAGGCTGAGGGGCTTGGTGAAGTCCTCGACGATCTTGAACGGGAGCATGATCGGAGTCGGCTCCACGTAGTACTCGAAGTACCGGAAACCCTTGCGGCTAAGGCCTGCATAGAAGTAGGCCAGTGAGACCAGCAGAGCCAGGGCGATCGTGGTGTTGATGTCCGCCGTTGGGGCGCCGAGCTCACCACTGGGCAGATGGATCAGCTTCCAGGGGACCAACGCACCACCCCAGTTGCTCACGAAGATAAACAGAAAGAGGGTGCCGATGAAGGGAAGCCAATCGCGGTAAGCCTTTTCACCGATCTGCTCGCGGGTGAGATCGCGGATGTAGTCCCACAGGAACTCCAGCAGGTTCTGGGTTCCCTGGGGATCGCGGCTGAGCTTGCGGGTTCCGGCAACCACGAGGGCCAGCAGCGCGCCGATCACGACCCAGGAGCTCAGGAAAACCTGACCGTGGATCTTGAAATTCCCCAGCTGCCAATAGAGGTGTTGACCAACCTCCAGTTCGGCGAAAGGGAGAACAAGTGGTAAGGCGACCATCTGGCTGGTGGGTTTCGGTGCCGCGCAGGCGGCGTTTCGGAAAACGACGGCGGAGCCGTCAGGCTTGAGCTAGTTCGGTCATGATCTTCAGCTGTCGAAGACAGCATTCAGAAGAATGGCCGGCTTGTAGAGCAGAAAGCCGATCAGGGCAGGCAGCAACTGCAACTCGGGCAGGCGCGCCGCAGCGAGCACAAGCACCACAGGCACCAGAAGCTGAAACTTGCCCACAGACTTCGATCCATTCCCGACTCGCTCAACACTGCGAGCAAGAAGCCGCAGGTAAAGCAAGCCGGCCATGGCGCCTACCAGCAGACTGCCGGCAGTGGCCAGATCAAAGCGGAGAGAGGTGATCACAACAGCCACTGCCGAAACGAGCAGCGTGGCCAGGATCAGGCGCTGCCGAAGCCGCGCGTAATCGTCCATTCCGTTGGAAGCCTTGGCCTCCGGGGCATCGGACGTGAGAACAGAGGCCTCGACACCGGCTGCGGGATGTCCCGGATCCGTGTCCTGAGGGACGGAGTCGTGAAGAGACACCGTCTCAGGGTGAGAATCCAGTGAGTCCTGCAAGCCCGCCGAAACTCTGTTATGGCGCGCGGAATCTATCACGAGGGCCTCAGTCGCCAGGCAGCAGCAGCAGCAGGCGCTGCTCCAGCAACAGCCTGGCCGTGCTCAGCAGTTGGGCGCGGGACCAGTCCGGCAGCAACCGCTCCAGGGGCTGCTCCGGACCGGCCGCCTCAAGGGCCTGGAGCAGCAGAACACCCTCCTCCGAGAGGTCAAGCGGTGCCATGTCCGAATCCAGCAGGCTGGTACCAGGCCAGCCCCAGAGGCACGGGTTGCGCACGCCGCGGGCTTGCAGCAGAACCGTGTCATCGGACCAGTCCGGTCGGAGGATCGGCCCCTTGGAGAGAAAGAACTCAAAGTGGCTGATGTCGGGATCCAGCTCCTGCACCAGTTGCCATTGCTGCCGTTCACTCAGGGCACGGGCTCGCTCGAGCAACTCGCCCTGCAGCAGCCTGGCCGGATCCCAGACGGCCGGATTGGAGAAGCCGGCGAAAGTCAGATCCGCCGAGGCCACGAAGGCGAAGAGACGATCCAGGTCGTAACTGGTCTCCTGCGGGTGCAGGTACATGTCGGCGAAGTTGGCATCGGCGGCCGTGTCCATGGCCCAGCGCTGCTCGTGATGGCGGCGCAGGCGATTGGAGGCAGGCAGGTCGGCGAACAGCTGCCGGCCGAGCCTCAGTCCGTCGGCGCCGCTGCCCGCACCCAGCAGGCCGAGGGCGCGCTGGGTGCGGTGGATCTCCCAGCGTCCGCCATCGGCATAGAGAAACAGGTGCAGGAGCCCCCCGGGCTTGAGCCGTGAGGCCAGGGCCGCCAGGCCTGCCGCCGGCTGGCGCAGATGGTGCAGCACCCCCACGGAATTGATGTAGTCGAAGCTGCCTTCGTCGGCCAGGTCCAGCAGGCTGCGGTTCTCGATCCGCACCTGGGAACGCTCGCCGCCGCCGGAGCGACGCAGCCGCTCGCGGGCCACGGCCAGGGCACCGCTGGAGATGTCCACCGCCAGGATCTCGGAGCCGGGGTTGAGATGGGCCAGGTAATCGGTGCTGACACCCGTGCCGCATCCGGCGTCCAGCAGCCGCAGCGGTCGCCCGCCCGCAGCCGCAGCGGGCAGGGCCCCGGTACAGGCCGCATAAGCCGCGTTGACACACCAACGCCAGTTGTATCCAGGCGGCGGGCCGTCCTGGAGCGGATCGCCCGGGTAGGGAAACCGGTCATAGAAGGCACTCACCACCGGGGTGGCGGCATCGGTGCTGGCACCGGGAGCGGCATCGGTGGCAGCCGGAGGAACCGATGGCGAGCCTGCGGAGGTCATGCGGAGAGCCGGGGGGTGGGGCCGAGCTTTTCATGGCGTCCAGCCCGGACGGAAGGGATCGCATCGGGTTCGTCACGGGCCGGAGGGGCGCCGTGAGCGCCTCTGGACATCCGTCCCTCCATGGGGTCGAACCACGGGGCTGCAAACATTTGTTCATGGGCTCCCGAACGCCCGCAAGGCCAGCCGTAAGTTGTCCCAGCCCGGCTCGCTCTCGTTCATGACCGTGACCGCCAGCAGCGGCAGCACCAGGGTCACACCCCAGCTCTACGACACCCTGCCGCTCTCCAGCGTCCGTCAGGCGGAGCAGCAGGACCGATTCCCCGACGGCGGGGAACTCGACAGCCTGATCACCTTCTTCCAGAGCGGTCAGACCCGCGTGGCTGTGGCCCGGCGCATCGCCGCCAATGCTCAGACGATCGTGGCCAAGGCCGCAAACCGCATCTTTGCGGGCGGCACGCCCCTCTCCTATCTGGATGCGCCCCTCAGCAGCGGAGGCGACGAGACCCCTCTCGCCGCCGACCAGGCCGCTTTTCAGCGTTCCGTGCAGACCTTCACCGGTGCCGGAGCCGCCGCCAGCCGAGGCAACCTGATCCGTCGGCTGCTCGACGGCGCCGGCGGCGACGCCGACGTGCGCGTGATCCTGCCGACCGGTTTCAACCCGATCTCGGTGGCTGTCTACGGCACCGAGCGGATGAAGAAGTCGGTCCGTGACATGGCCTGGTTCCTGCGTTACGTCGGCTATGCCGTGGTGGCCGGAGATCCCAGCATCCTGGCGGTGAACACCCGCGGCCTGCGGGACATCCTGGAGAAAGCCTGTTCGCTGGCGGCCACGAATGTGGCCCTGCAGGAGATGCGAGCCGCCGCCGCCGGCCTGTTCAAGGGCGAGCCGGAGGCCCGCCAGCTGGTGATCGATTACTTCAACGTGCTGCTCAAGGAGCTTGAGGTGCCGACGCCCTCGGCGCGTCAACGGCTCGGCAGCCCCGAGAACCAGGGACTGCAACTGCCCGCCATCTATGCGCTCTCCGCCGAAGGTGCGCAGCGCTTCAACATGAAGCCCGGCATGAGTGGTGCCCAGAAAGCCGAGGTGATTCGCGCCGCCTACCGCCAGGTGTTTGAGCGCGACATCGTCAAGGGTTACAGCCAGGTGGTCTGCCCTGTGGAAGCAACCCAGGTGCGGCAAGGCCAGATCTCGATGCGCGAATTCATCCGTGCCCTGGGCCGCAGCAAGGAATATCGCCAGCAGTTTTATGGCCGCTTCTCCAACAGCCGTGCGGTTGAACTGGCATTCCGCCACTTCCTCGGCCGGGGCCTGAGTTCCAAGGAGGAATTCACCCGCTACTTCGACATCGTCAGTGCCCAGGGTCTGAACGGCCTGGTCGATTCGCTGATCAATACCCAGGAGTACGCCCGCGTCTTCGGCGAAGAGACCGTGCCTTACCTGCGCGATCTGGGCGAGGAAGCCCAGGAGAGCGCCGGTTGGGGGTCGAACCGGAAGCTGTTCCGCTTCAGCGCTCCGTTTGAAGGAGCGCCGCAGTACATCACCCTCTACTCGTCTTACCGCCAGCCCTTCGGCGATCAACACGCCTACGGCGGTGGTAACGATCCGCTCGGTCTCAACTACGGCGCCATCTTCCCGTCCGGCACGGCCAACGTGGCCACGCGTCCGGCTCCGTATGGTTATGACGCGCGCCGCATCCTGATCGGCAATGGCATGAGCCAGCCTGGTCAGATGGACAGCCCTCAGTTCCGCAAGGCCAAACCTCGTCGGGTCGGGCCCAAGGTGGTGCGGCTGCAGCAGATCGCCACCGGAGGCAATTCCGTGCCCCTGCGCGGTGGACAGCCCAGCATCCGCGGCACTGAATCCAGCACCCAGGCCGTGATCCGGGCGGTCTACGTCCAGATCCTCGGGACCACGGGCTATGCCGGTGAGTCCACCAAGGTGGAGGAGATCAAGCTCGAAAACGGTGACATCAGCCTGCGCGAGTTCATTCGCCAGGTGGCCCGCTCGGATGCGTTCCGGCGCCGTTACTGGAGCGGGCTCTACATCACCAAGGCCATTGAGGTGATGCATCGCCGCATCCTCGGCCGGCCCACCTTCGGCCGCTGGGAGATCAACGCCTACTTCGACACGGCCGCTCGCAAGGGTTTCTACGGCGTTGTCGACGCCATGATCAATTCCCCTGAATACAGCCAGAGCTTTGGTGAAGACACCGTTCCCTACGAACGCTTCATCACAGCGGCCGATGTCAATGCTCGCCGTGTTCCGGCCCTCAGGCGAGCCTTCAATGCTGCCGCGGTGGCTGATCTCACGCTGGCCAGGCGCCCTGACGTGGCACAGCCCCAGCGCCTGCAGACCGTGGGCGATCTGGTGCCTCGCAACCTGCCCGGTCGCCGCCAGGTGATCGTCGGTGGCTGGAGCGCCACTGTGGCCGGCGGTGAAAGCATGGCCAGCAGCCGTGTGGTCGAAGGCCCTGAAAGCATCCGCAAGGATCCGGAACCCACCCGTCGCTGGAGCCAGCCACGTTGGCAGCCCGGCGGTGGTGTCCCGATGCCCTGGCGCAGCGGCGTCGTCCCCGGCCCCGTCAAACCCCTGGGGACACCAAGCGTTGGAGGTCCGAGCTGGTCTGCCACGGTGTCCACCACGCTGGTGGCTTCGCCCGCACGCCAGCCCGGTGCGGCGATGCGACAGGCCCTGCGCCCTGGCCGTCCCCAGGGGTACGGCCGTCGCCAAAGCCTCGGCATGCCTGTGGTGCTGACCAGCCTGCGCAGCGAAGACAAGCTGCAGCAGGTGATTGAGGCCAGCTACCGGCAATTGCTCAATCGTGTTCCCTTCTCTGCCGAACGGCTTGGGGATGCGGAATCCCAGTTGCGGGATGGCCAGCTGAGCGTCGCCGATTTTGTCGGCCAGATCGCCTCCAGCAGCCTGTTCCTGGATCGGCTCAACCGCATGGCCCCGCTCCGAGCTGCCGCGGCCGCGCACCTGGCTCTGCTGGGCCGCGCCGCCCAGCCCGAGGAATCCAGTCGTTTCCTGGCTACCCGAGTGCGCAGTGGTCTGCTCAGCGCTGTGGAGGCTCTGCTCTCCAGCGACCATTACGCCCAGGCGTTCGGTCGCGACACGGTGCCCTACATCCGAGGATTGGACACCAGTGACGGCATCCCGCTGGAGACCGTGAACCGCACGGCAGCCCTCTATGCCGGCAATGCCGGCCTGACTCCAGCGCCGAAAGGGGCGATCTGAGCGAGCCTCCTCACTACTGAGATCGGCTCTCGGCCCCTGCCCTTTTTCTCGTTTCATCAGAAGCGCCTTTTGCACAGGAGGGAACCGGGGCAGACCGACCAGACGAGCGGACCAGGAGGCAAAGACCAGTTGGCCCACCCCTTGCAGGGGGTGGGCTTTTCTGTGCCCTTGAAAAAGGGAAGAGCATGCGATGACGAATTCAAGCCAGATTGCTGTCGAGAAGAAACACATCCATGCACACACGCATATCAACAACTCCGCCGAAAGCCCTTACGGGCCAAGGGATCTGCGAAATCAAGCCGCCGTGAAGAACTGTTACCGGGACCCGGAAACACTGGGAGGCTTGCCGCAGAATGAGCGGGCGGTCAGGCAATCTGGCCGCACCCACATGGCTGCGAATCTCAGACCAGCAAGGCCCCTGAACCCGGTCTGCCCTGAATTTCTGCCGTGTGGACTCCCAACCCACCCACCGGATACCGGTCTCCTCTCAGGCGACCGCTTGTTTCGAGGCAGAACTGCATGAGCATCGTCTCCAACTCGATCATCAACGCGGACGCCGAAGCCCGCTACCTCAGCCCTGGCGAACTCGACCAGATCAAGGCTTTTGTAGGCGGCGGTCAGCGTCGTCTACGCGTAGCCCAGGTCCTCAGCGAGAGCCGTGAGCGCATTGTCAAGCAGGCCGGCGGCCAGCTTTTCCAAAAGCGCCCCGACTGCATCTCCCCTGGCGGAAGCGCCTATGGCGAGGAGATGACCGCCTCCTGCCTGCGCGACATGGATTACTACCTGCGCCTGGTGACCTACGGAATCATCGCGGGTGATGTCACACCGATTGAAGAAATCGGCATCATCGGCGCCCGTGAAATGTATCGGTCCCTGGGCGTCCCCCTCGATGCCATGGCGGAATCCGTGCGCGAGATGAAGGCCGTCGCCGCCAGCATGCTGACGGGCTCCGATGCCGAAGAAGCTGGCACCTACTTCGACTATGTCGTCGGCGCCCTCTCCTGAGGCTGCATCCGTCCTTCATCCACCGCTTCACACTCAGGATTCATGCAAGACGCGATCACCAACGTCATCAACCAAGCTGACGTCCAGGGGCTTTACCTTGACGGCTCCTCCATGGGCCGCCTGGAGCAGTACTACGCCAGCGGTGAGCTGCGCGTCCGTGCCGCCGCCACCATCAGCGCCAACGCCTCCGGCATCATCAAGGAAGCCGTCGCTAAATCGCTGCTCTATTCGGACATCACCCGTCCGGGTGGCAACATGTACACCTGCCGTCGGTATGCAGCCTGCATCCGCGACATGGATTACTACCTGCGCTACGCCACCTACGCCATGCTGGCCGGTGACACCTCCATTCTGGATGAGCGCGTTCTCAATGGACTGAAGGAGACCTACAACTCCCTGGGTGTGCCCATCGGAGCCACCGTCCAGGCCATTCAGGCCATGAAGGAATCCACTGCTGCACTGGTGGGTCCCGACGCCGGCCGTGAAATGGGCGTGTACTTCGACTACATCAGCTCCGGCCTGGGTAACTGATCCCTGCTGCGGAACACCCTCGCGAGGATCCCCCATGCGTCTGTTCAAGATCACAGCCTGCATCCCCTGCCCCGAAAAGGCACGCAGTCAAAGGGAACTGCAGAACACCTACTTCACCAAGTGGGTGCCCTTCGAGAGCTGGTTCGCTGAACAGCAGCGAATCATGAAGCAGGGGGGCAAGATTCTGAAGGTCGAACTGGCCACCGGTCGTCGTCAGCAGAACGTCGGCAACTGAACACCAGGACCGGCACCATCCCTTTCACTCAGCCTCAGCCCGGCCAATGCCGGGCTTTTTTCATGGTCCAGGAACGGCTTTGATGGACAGATCTGTAGTCATGCTCTCGACAAACCGGGGGGTGGCCCGGCTGAATGGGGATCCTGCATCGCTGAAACGTTGACCGGTTCCCGTTCCAGAGCATCCCGCCGCAGCAGCGGCGAGGGTGGCAGTGGCGGCAGCTCCCTTCCAAGTGCTGCCGCCACTCGGATCGGCCCACGCGGGTTGCTCCCCCTGCCATGGTCCCAGTGGCCAGCGGAAGCGCGTCTGGTGCTTGGTTTGGTGGCCCTCTGGAGTCTGGTGGGAGTGTTGGTGCTCACCTCGGCCAGCTGGTGGGTTGCAGAACGGGAAATGGGAGACGGCGCCTTCTATGTCAAACGCCAGGTGATCTGGATGGTGGCCAGCTGGGGGCTTCTGTACCTCGGCATCTGCACCAACCTGCGCCGCTGGCTGCGACTGGCCGCTCCGGCCCTGCTGATCGGTGGTCTGCTGATCGCCGCCACGCTGGTCGTGGGCAGCACGGTGAACGGGGCCAGCCGCTGGCTGGTGATCGGGCCTCTCCAGATTCAGCCCTCGGAACTGGTCAAACCCTTCGTGGTGCTCCAGGGCGCCGCCCTTTTCTCGCACTGGCGCCGCATCGGGGCCGATCAGAAGCTGCTCTGGATCGGAGTCTTCGGAGTCCTGATCCTCCTGATCCTCAAGCAGCCCAACCTCAGCACCGCTGCCCTGCTGGGCCTGCTGCTCTGGTTGATCGCCCTGGCAGGTGGCCTTTCGCTGCAGCTGCTGGTCGGTGCCGCTGCTGCAGGAGGCCTGGTGGGCACCGCCAGCATCCTGGTGAACGAGTACCAACGGCTTCGCGTCACCTCCTTCCTGGATCCCTGGAAAGATGCCCAGGGCGATGGGTATCAGCTGGTGCAAAGCCTGATGGCGATCGGCTCAGGCGGGGTGCTGGGCGAGGGCTACGGTCTCTCCACCCAGAAGCTGCAGTACCTGCCGATTCAATCCACTGATTTCATCTTCGCGGTATTCGCCGAGGAATTCGGCTATGTGGGATCAGTGGTCTTGCTGCTGTTTCTGCTGCTGTTCGGTTTCGTGGGGCTCCGCGTTGCCCTGAGCTGCCGCAGCAACCAGCAACGGCTGGTGGCGATCGGTTGCACCACCCTGCTGGTGGGCCAGTCGATTCTCAACATCGCCGTGGCCAGCGGCGCCATGCCCACCACCGGTCTGCCGCTGCCGATGATCAGCTACGGCGGCAACTCGCTGCTCTCCAGCCTGCTGGTGGCGGGCCTGCTGATCCGCTGTTCCCTGGAAAGCAGCGGCCTTGAAGCCCCGCGTCGCAGGCGGCGGGAGCGTCAACCTGCCCCGATAGGCTGAGATCAAGATCCGTAGCCGAGGCGGGGCAGCCCCGCCCTTTCCACCCGTATGACCAGCCTCGGGCTGACTCTGGCCGACTGGGCTCGTGCCAGTGAAGATCTGCTCAGCCACTCCCTCGAGCAGCCCGGGCCCTTTACCCTTGCCCTTGTCTTCGGAGCGGGCCTGCTGACCAGCCTGGGGCCCTGCTCGCTGTCGTTGCTGCCGGTCACCCTCGCCTACCTGGCAGGGTTCGGTGCGCCATCGGCCAACCCGCTGGCCCGGCCAGCTCTGCCGGTTCTGCGCAGCGTCAGCTTTGCCAGCGGCATCGTGGCGTCCCTCGTGTTGCTGGGCCTGGCCAGCGGTCTGCTGGGCCGTCTCTACGGCCAGTTGCCCAGTCAGCTGCCCCTGTTGGTGGCGGTGGTGGCCCTGGTGATGGGCCTGAATCTTCTTGGACTGGTGAAGCTGCCGATGCCGGCCGGGCCTGATCCGGATCGCTGGCGCCGTCGTGTGCCGGCTCCGCTGGCCCCCCTGGCTGCCGGCCTCGCCTTTGGCCTGGCTGCCACCCCCTGCACCACGCCCGTGCTGGCGGTGCTGCTCACCTGGATGGCCCAGAGCGGCCGTCCCCTGGCCGGCATGCTCATGCTTACCTGCTTCGGAGCCGGACAGGTGCTGCCGCTGCTCCTGGCGGGCACCGCCGCGGCCAGCCTGCCGGGCCTGCTGCGGCTGCGGCGCATCGGTCAGTGGATTCCGACGATCAGCGGCGTGCTGCTGATCACCATCGGCGGTCTCACCCTGCTGAACCACCTCTGATGACCAGCAGCTCCGCCACCTCCTCGGGTCCGACCCGAACCCTGCAACGCCTGATCGCTGCACTGGCCGATCTGCGGCTGGCGATCGCCCTGCTGGTGGTGATCGCCATCGCCAGCGGCATCGGCACCGCCATCCCACAACAGGAAAGCGCCGAGCTGTATCACCGGATCTACGACAACCAGCCCTGGCTGGGGCTGCTGGACGGCGACGGCGTCCTGCGCCTGCAGCTCGATCACGTGTATTCCAGCAGCTGGTTCCTCGCCTTGCTGGCCTGGCTGGGCCTGGCCCTTCTGTTGTGCAGCTGGCGGCGCCAATGGCCGGCCCTGCAGGCGGCCCTGCGCTGGATCGATTACCGCTCGCCCCGGCAGCTGAGCAAGCTCAGCCTGGCGGAAACCGTGAGCCTGGCCCAGCCGCAGCAAGGCCTTGATCGCCTGGCCGATCTACTTGCCCAGCAAGGCTGGCAACTGCAACGTCATCCAGACCGCCTGGCGGCCCGCAAGGGGATCCTGGGACGGATCGGCCCCCTTCTGGTGCATGCGGGCATGGTGGTGCTGATGGTGGGCGCCGCCTGGGGCTCCCTGGGGGGGCACCGGCAGGAACAGTTCCTCGCACCGGGAAGGGAACTGGAACTGCTCGACAGCCGAGGCCGCAGCCAGCTCACCCTCGCCCTGGATCGCTTCGCGATCGAGCGCGATCCAGCCGGCCGCCCGGAGCAGTTCCGCTCTCAACTGCGCCTGCTCAACCCCGCCGATCCAACCACCGGCGAGCCCAGTGTCAAGAAGGCCGAGATCAGCGTCAACCATCCGCTGCGCTACCGCGGCATCACCCTGTATCAGGCCGACTGGGCCCTGGCCGCCATCACCGTGCAGCTAGGCCGCAGCCCTCTGCTGCAACTGCCGCTGCAGAGCTTCCCGCAACTGGGTGAACAGATCTGGGGCCTGGTGCTGCCCACCCGTCCGGATGGATCAGAGCCGGTGCTGCTCAGCCTCAGCAGCGAGGACGGACCGGTGCAGGTGTTCGGGCCCGACGGCCAGAGCCTGGCCCAGCTGGTGCCCGGTGGCCCCGCTCAGGAGGTGAAGGGACTGCCGGTCCGCGTGGTCAGCGTGTTGCCGGCCAGCGGCATCCTTCTGAAACGAGACCCTGGTGTGCCGCTCGTCTACACGGGCTTCGCCATTGCCCTGGCCGGCGGCGCTGCCAGCCTGATCGCCACCCGGCAGCTTTGGGCCATCGCGGAATCCTCAGAATCGGCAGACAGCATCGAAAGCTCAAACGGGCTCAGCAGCGACCGTCCAGGCCGTCTGCACGTGGCCGGACTTTGCAACCGAAACCTCACGGCCTTCTCTCAGGAGCTGCCGTCCCTGCTGGCCCAGCTGGACCTGGAGAGGTCCACCGGCGCTCAGCAGGCCTGACGGTTGCCATGGGACACCCGCACCACGGTGTGGACATTGCCTCGGGGGTTGAAATCGGCCAGGAGCTCCATCCAGACCGGCTCGGCCGCAGCCACAAGGTCGTCGAGGATGCGGTTGGCCACCTCCTCGTGGGAAATGGCGCGATCGCGGTAAGCGTTCACGTAGAGCTTCAGGGCCTTGAGTTCCAACACCCGGGGGCCGGGCTGGTAGAGCAACCGCAGCACGGCGAAATCGGGATAACCGGAAAAGGGGCAAGTGCAGGTGAACTCCGGCAGCTCGATCGAGACCTCATAGGTCCGCCCCGGGCGAGGGTTTTCAAAGCAGATCAGCTCAGCCTCGGCAATCGCCCGCTCGCCGTAGCGAGGGGTACGTGTCTGGTTTTCCGGGGAGGGGGTTGCGGCACTGCCGGCAGCAGAGCCACTGGCGATCGCATTGGACGAGGCGGCGGTCACGGGGCTCAGGCGGAGAAAGACAGACTCCTTCACTGGGCCTGTCAGGGGTTTCGGATGATACCGATGCGACCCGCCCGGTCGCGACCCACGCGAGGCCACGCCCCAGGTCACGCCCGTAGCCGTTGCTACGACGAACCCACCAAAGCTCGGGTCTGATGGACAGGTTTCCTCCTCTCCGGGGCCTTTCCTGAGAGACTTCAAACAGCCCCAAGCAGCTTCCATGAAAAAAGTCGAGGCCATCATTCGTCCCTTCAAGCTTGAGGACGTCAAGATCGCCCTGGTCAATGCCGGCATCGTCGGCATGACCGTGAGTGAAGTCAGGGGTTTCGGCCGGCAGAAGGGTCAGGTGGAGCGTTACCGCGGCTCTGAGTTCACAGTGGAGTTTCTGCAGAAGCTCAAACTTGAAATCGTGGTGGATGACGGCCAGGTGGACACCGTGGTGACGGCGATCCAGGATGCGGCTCGTACCGGCGAGATCGGCGACGGCAAGATCTTCGTGAGCACGATCGATTCTGTGATCCGCATCCGCACCGGCGAGCGGGACAGCGGCGCCATCTGATCCCCTGGGACCAGCACGGCCGCTGGGCAACAAGCTCAAGTCAGCCCTTCAGCCATCTGAAGGGCTTTTTTGTTTTCTTTCCTCGCGAGAGTTCCAGCCTCTGCGGGGATCCGACCGCATCCCATCGTGGCGGATCTATCGGACGCGCCAAATGGCTTCAGTCCGCCAGGAGACCTTCATCCGCACCGGCCAAGGCAACGCTCCTTGAGGTTTCGGCCCCCCTTCAGGTTGTGGAGAGAGTGGCTGACACCACCTGCTCCAAGGCCGTTCGACGCTCCTGCTCGGTGCCCGCCAGCAGAGCTGCGGGATCAGAGCTCCCGCCATTGGCCACAGGGGCTCCGCATAGCCATAACAAATATTCATGATTACCAGCCGGTCCCGTGATCGGCGAAGCCACCAAGCCAAGAGGACGCAGGCCCTCCCGAGCAGCCGCGGTGATCACCCGATCAATGGCGTCGGCATGGGCTAAGGCATCACGCACCACCCCACCCTTGCCAACCCGTTCACGGCCAACCTCAAATTGCGGTTTGACGAGCACCACAAGTTCAGACGTGGGGCTCAGGAGACGACCCAATGCCGGCAACACCAGCGAAAGCGAGATGAAGGAGACATCCGCCACCGCCAGATCCGGCCAGGGATCCTCTGGTGCATACAGCTGATCGGGATGGAGGTGGCGCAGATTGGTGCGCTCCTTGAGCACCACCCTTGGATCTGTGCGCAGGCTCCAAGCCGTCTGGCCATAGCCAACGTCCACGCCGTACACCCGCGCGGCTCCGTGCTGGAGAAGGCAATCAGTAAATCCACCGGTGGAGATGCCCCCATCAAGACAGACACGCCCAGCCACCCGGATCGGAAAGTTTTCCAGGGCAGCTGCTAGCTTCTCGCCGCCACGGGACACATAGCGTGGAGGCTGCTCCACTTCCAGAGCGCGATCCAGTGCAACCGGCAGACCAGGCTTGTCCAGGATCTGGCCACCGCTGCGAACCCGTCCGGCACGAATAAGCTGCTGCGCCTGCTGGCGTGTAGCAGCAAGGCCCCGTTGCACAAGCTCCTGATCCAGCCTCTGCTTACCTGCCATGGATCGCGACCAATTTCGATAACGCCAGGCAGCTTCGTTGGAGGAATGCGCCCTCTTCAAGCATACGACCTCAACTGCTTGACACACTCAAAGACCGGCACGACAATCCGTCCCATTTCAATAGCGCACCCTGAATTCAAGAATTCAGGAATTCTTTCCCAGGTCAACTACGACAAGAGCAACCGCGCGTTGCATCCAGTCCTTTCCAAGAGATCTTAACGCCTCCTTCCACTCCTTACGCCCATGCCATCGACAGATTAGCATGATTAACACGAAAGAAAGGTGAAGACGACCTTGCAGCCTCTGTGAATTCGCCTGCCCATGCGAGCCAACTTCTCCGATCAACCTTTCACCCATGCATGGCCAGGAAGACACAGCCAGCTCCATGGATGGCAATGAATCAGGCCTGTAGCAATCTTCAAGATTTCACCGACATTCAACTCCCTGGATGAAAATTCTATTTCACAACCATTCCAGGAGCATTGTCGTGATTACTCTCCGCTGACCCGTTTCGACATTTCATCAAAAGCGCAGGCATGGCGGCCATTATCTTCACATTTGCCCGTCTGCCATTCCACATGATCCTCAGAGAGAATTTTTTGCATGCCGTGGTGATGAATCTGCCGCCTGGAAAGACGAGCATTGACCAAAGCGGCGACAGAGGCACAACCAGATTCTCCAACGCTCCAGGAACCGAAAGCCGCACTGGCAGCAGTAAAGAACCGAATACCATCGTCCTCGAAGATCGAGTCAACCTTGGCAAGTCAGGCAACTCCATCCCTGAAGCAAAGCATCACTCTGGTGAGAACGTCCCTGTTCCACGACATCGTGAACGGCATCGGCGCGACTTCACCACACCTTCCCCCTTTGAAACCTCTGGATGTTCCATGTCATCGCTGCCGAAAAACCCTCGTGATTCTTGCTCACAGCCAGCCAATGAAGGGCATCATCGGCTGGCTGTCGCCCGCTTCGCCATAGATTGGGACGGTCGTCGCCACGCGCTGGCCCTTGATCGAGCGTTACACCCTGCCCGCCATGGGCCAGATCTGGAGTGAAGAGGCGAAATTCCAGAGCTGGCTGGATGTGGAGATCGCCGCTACTGAAGCCAATCATCGCCT
This sequence comes from Synechococcus sp. CCY9202, assembly GCF_034931685.1. Lineage (NCBI taxonomy): Bacteria > Bacillati > Cyanobacteriota > Cyanophyceae > Synechococcales > Synechococcaceae > Synechococcus > Synechococcus sp. CCY9202. The sequence goes on along the minus strand of NZ_JAYGID010000085.1, from coordinate 15,021 downwards.
CGGTCGCGTTCCTGCCGAAGCCCTCGCCACCATCAAAGCCAGAGCTCGCTTTGAGGTGCCCCGCATCCTCGAAATCGAGGCGGAGGTGCGTCACGATGTGATCGCCTTTCTCACCAACGTGAACGAGCACGTGGGGGATGCCGGCCGCTACATCCATGTGGGGATGACCAGCTCCGATGTGCTCGACACCGGCCTGGCCCTGCAGCTCAAGGCCTCTGCTCAGCTGCTGCGTCAGGAGCTGGATGCTCTGGCCTGCGCCCTTCGGGCTCTGGCCCAGGAGCACAAAGACACCGTGATGATCGGCCGCTCCCACGCCATTCATGGCGAGCCGATCAGCTTCGGCTTCAAGGTGGCGGGCTGGCTGGCGGAGGTGGTACGCAACCAGGAGCGGCTCGAACGTCTCGAGCAAGTGGTGAGCGTGGGCCAGATCAGCGGCGCCATGGGGACCTACGCCAACACAGATCCCCAGGTGGAAGCGATCACCTGCGAGATCCTCGGCCTGGTGCCCGACACGGCCAGCACCCAGGTGATCGGCCGCGACCGCCACGCCGAATACGTCCAGACCCTAGCCCTGGTTGGAGCGGCCCTGGAGCGCTTCTCCACCGAGATCCGCAACCTGCAGCGCACGGATGTGCTGGAGGTGGAGGAGAACTTCGCCAAGGGCCAGAAGGGCAGTTCCGCCATGCCCCACAAGCGCAACCCGATCCGCAGCGAGCGCATCTCCGGCCTGGCCCGCGTGCTGCGCAGCTACGTGGTGGCCGCCCTGGAGAACTGCGCCCTCTGGCATGAGCGCGACATCAGCCACAGCTCGGTGGAGCGCATGATGCTGCCCGATTGCTCGGTCACCCTGCACTTCATGCTGCGGGAAATGACCGACGTCGTGAAGGGGCTGGGGGTCTACCCGCAGAACATGGCCCGCAACATGAACGTCTACGGCGGCGTGGTGTTCAGCCAGCGGGTGCTGCTGGCCCTGGTGGCCTCAGGACTGAGCCGCGAAGAGGCCTACCGGATCGTGCAGCGCAACGCTCACACCGCCTGGAACACCGAAGGTGGCAATTTCCGCGCCAACCTCGAGGCCGATGCTGACGTGACAAGCCGCCTCAACGCGGAGCAGCTGGCCGCCTGCTTCGCCACCGACCTGCACCTGGCCAACCTGGGGGTGATCTGGGAGCGGCTGGGGATCTGAGGGCTGCAGCGATTGAGCACGCAGCTCCTCAGGCCTTCTGGCCTGAAGCCGGCAGCAGCGCCGGATCCTGGCCCGCCAGGGTTGGATTGGCCAGGTCCTTGACCGAGAGCTGCATCTCCACCCCTGGCGGCAGGTCGGGCCAGACAATGCCAACGGTGGGATCGTTCCAGGCGATCCCCTGTTCCGATGCCGGATGGTAATAATCCGAGCAGAGATAGCAGAAATCAGCCAGCTCACTGAGCACCAGGAAGCCATGGGCGAAGCCCGGCGGCACCCAGAGCTGCTGGTGGGTCACGTCGTCGAGCACCGCACCCACCCACTGGCCGAAAAAGGGAGAGCCGCGGCGCACATCCACCGCCACATCGAACACCGCCCCGCGGGAGCAGCGCACCAGCTTGCCCTGGGTCTGCACCAGCTGGTAGTGGAGACCGCGCAGCACCCCCTGGCGGCTGCGGCTCTGATTGTGCTGCACCAGCGGCGGAATTCCGGCCTGATCCAGCACGGTCTGGCGTGCCGTTTCCACAAAAAAGCCGCGGGCATCCCCGAAGACCTGCGGCTGCAGCAACAGCACCTCGGGGATGGACTGGGGAATGATCTGCATCACGGTGAAACGCAGCCGGGGTAGAGAAGAGAACCGAGACAGGAAAGAACAGAACTGCAATGCGTCCAGACAAGAACGGTCCAGGACAACAACGAATCCAGAGGGAGACAACATCAGGGAACCCCAGGGCTGGGGAATCCCGAAGCCTCAGGGCTCAGGCTCCCAGGGAGGCTCCGTACTGCGCTTCCAGGTAGCCGCTGTACTCCGGCGAGAGCAGCGGCTCCCACCAGCCACGGTTGGCCAGGTACCACTGCACCGTGCGCCGCAGGCCTTCCTGCACCGTCACCTGGGGCTCCCAACCCAGCGTGCGGCGAATGTGGGAAGAATCAATGGCGTAGCGACGGTCATGGCCGGGGCGATCCGCCACGAAGCGAATCAGCTCGCGGCAGGGCCGCACCGGCAGATCCGGCGCCAGCTCCTCCATCAGGTCGCAGAGGAGAGACACCAGATCGAGGTTGGCCACCTCGTTGTTGCCGCCGATGCAGTATGTGCTGCCAGGCTCGCCGGCCAGCAGCACCCGCTCCAGGGCCCGGCAGTGGTCGTGCACGTACAGCCAGTCGCGCACATTAGAGCCATCGCCATAGACCGGAATCGGCCGGCCGAGCAGGATGTTGATGAGCGTGAGCGGGATCAACTTCTCAGGAAAGTGATAAGGCCCGTAATTGTTGGAGCAGTTGCTGACCAGCACCGGCAGCCCGTAGGTGTGCTGCCAGGCCCGGGCCAGGTGATCGCTGGCGGCCTTGCTGGCGGCATAAGGCGAGCGGGGCGAATAAGCGGTGGATTCGCTGAAGGGAGGATCCTGCGGCTCAAGGCTGCCGAACACCTCATCAGTGCTCACATGCAGGAAGCGCCAGTGCTCGGGTGAGCCGTTGGCCAGCCAATGGGCCCGGAAGGCCTCCAGCAAGGTGAAGGTGCCGCCCACGTTGGTGCGCAGGAAGGCACCGGGGCCGCTGATCGAGCGGTCGACGTGGGATTCAGCCGCCAGATGGGCCACATGGCTGATGGCCTGCGCCTGGAGCACCTGGGCCACCAGCGCCGCATCGCCGATGTCGCCATGCACGAAGTGAACCCGGCCCGCATCGATCAATGGCGCAATCGTGGCGCGGTTGCCGGCGTAGGTGAGGGCATCAAGCACCACCAGTCGATCCTGTGGATGGGCGACGGCCCAGTGATGCACCAGGTTGCCGGCAATGAAGCCGGCACCGCCGGTGATCAGCAGATGGCGGGTCATGGGGAAGACAACAACACAGAAGCTTTGCGGTCGAGACAAAGGGTGGTGGCAGTGCCATCCAGCGGACCTGGTGCGGCAGGGAGCCTCATCGCAGCCAGGTCATCGCAAGCCCCCTCATCGCCAGGCCTTCAGGCAATGCCGCAGATCCTCGTGCCAGTTCGGCAGGGGAAGACCAAAGGTCGCCTCGAAGCGGGAGCCATCCAGCCGTGAGTTCGCCGGTCGGGCCGCTGGGGTTGGATAGGCACTCGACGGGATGGCACTGAGGGCGGGGGCGCGCTCCAGCAGGCCGAGGTCCACCGCCTCCGCGAAGATCGCCGCAGCAAAATCGTGCCAGCTCACGGCGTGTTGGCCGGCGTAGTGATAAGTGCCCCAGGGCAGCCCTGTGGCGATGGCTGGCTCGGCCAGGTGCAGCAGGGTGCGGGCGATCGCTTCGGCACTGGTGGGGCCACCGATCTGGTCATCCACCACAGACAGGGCCGGACGATCCCTACCCAGCCGCAGCATCGTGCGAACGAAACTGGAGCCCTGGATGCCGAACACCCAGCTCACCCGCAGCAGCAGGTGGGGACCACCGGCCGCCCGTAGCGCCTCCTCCCCGGCCAGCTTGGTTGCGCCATACACCCCCAGGGGGCCGGTCGGATCATCTTCCCGCCAGGGCGACTCACCACAGCCGTTGAACACATAATCGGTGGAGAGGTGCATCAGGGGTAGATCCCGCGCCGCACAGGCCTGGGCCAGCACACCCACACCAACGGCATTCACCGCGTGGGCGAGCTCGGGCTCACTTTCGGCCCGATCCACCGCCGTGTAGGCGGCGGCATTGATCACCAGGGCAGGCGCCAGCTGATCGAGCATCGCTTCCAGCTGCAGGGCCAGTTTGTCCGAAGGAGCCGCCAGATCGATCGCAGGCCGCCCTCCCGCCACCAGGGAGCGATCGGGCAGCAACACCGGTGCCAGGGCCTGCAGGGCGCTTGCCACCTGGCCGCTGCGACCGATGAGCAGCACCGGGGCCGAAGAGAACGAGGTCGTTCGAGAAGAGCTGGCAGGAACAGGAGTGCTCATGCGCAGCGCTCCGCCAGGAGGCCTTCGAGATAGGCGCCATAGCCGCTTTTGTGGAGCGGTGCCGCCAGCTGTGCCATCTGGTCATCACTGATCCAGCCCTGCCGCCAGGCCACTTCTTCGGGGCAGCCGATCTTGAGGCCCTGGCGTTTTTCGAGGGTGCGGATGTAGCTGCCCGCCTCATGCAGGGAATCACAGGTACCGGTGTCCAGCCAGGCCATGCCGCGGCCCAGCAGTTCCACCTGCAACTGCCCCCGCTCCAGATACAACCGGTTCAGGTCGGTGATCTCCAGCTCACCACGCGCCGACGGCCTCACCTGATGGGCCAGCTCCACCACCTGGGCGTCATAGAAATACAGACCGGTCACGGCGTAGTTGGAGGCTGGCACCGCCGGCTTTTCCTCCAGGGAGGTGACACGGCGCTGGGCATCGAACCCCACAACGCCGTAGCGCTCCGGATCCGCCACCCGATAGGCGAACACCGAGGCACCATCACCTCGAGACGCTGCAGTCTGCAGGGAAATCGAGAGATCGTGCCCATAGAACAGGTTGTCGCCCAGAACCAGGGCCGCCGGATGCCCGTCCAGAAAGGTCTCCCCGATCAGGAAGGCCTGGGCCAGGCCATCGGGGCTGGGCTGCTCGGCGTAGGAGAAGCGCACACCCCAGCGGCAACCATCGCCGAGCAGATCCTGGAAGCGAGGCAGATCATGCGGGGTGGAGATGATCAAAATGTCCTGGATGCCCGCCAGCATCAAGGTGGTGAGCGGGTAATAAATCATCGGCTTGTCGTAAACCGGCAATAGCTGCTTGCTCACCGCCTGGGTGATCGGATGCAGGCGTGTGCCACTGCCACCGGCCAGGATGATGCCGCGGCGACCAGAGGACTTGAACGAACCTGACAAGAATTCACGAGTGCTGGCGATACTTTCCCACAGGCGTGTGGTCGATCCCTGGCCTCCTGATCCACCAGGATGGATTCTGAGCCAGTGAGCTGGGATTCATCTGAAGGGTGTCGTCTAGGCAGGGTCTGGATAGCCCAGGAATATGCTTGAACCAAGGATTGAGAGTCGTGTCCCAGTCTTGACGGCAGTTTCTCGGCAGGCGGTTGTCCAGAGGATCCCTAGAGGGTAGGGCTGTCCCCAGGAGCCACAACCACAGCCTCACTTGCTACCGCCGACCCAGATCCAGATCCCGCCGGGGCGGCAGCCTGTTCCACCAGATCCTCGATTTCGCAGACGGGGAAGCGGTTGATCGCCTGCAGGGCACGGCGGGAGTTGCGGCGCAGCTGCTCGCTGATCGCCTCGCAATAGGGAATCTGGGCGAGCAGATCCACCGTGCGGCGCAGGATGCGCACCACGTCGCCTTCATCGAGGGAGGTGCTGGCGATCACATCGGTCCAGCTGGCCCCTCGGGCCCAGGCCTCCACCAATCCCGTGAGTTCGGGCTCCCACCAGACCGGCACCACCACCTTGCCGCGCTCCTGCTGGCGCTGCAGCTCCCGCCGCAGGCCGCGCAGGTCGTGCAGGGCTTCCTCCACCGCCGGTGGCGGAGGGAAGGCGCACCAGAGATCGGGGCGATTCACCTCCGTGGAGATCGCCTCGAGCACTGCGGCCAGCTCGGCGGGGTCGAGCCCATCGAGATGGCCACTCATCAGAGCGAGCCCCAACCAGAGCTCGTTGTCGCCCCGCAGGGCCGCCACGGTGCGGCCCACTTCCGTGGGCTCCAGCCCCTCCGCTCCATCCAGCCCCCCGAAGAAGCGCAGGATGTCGATCAGGGCCAGGAACGTATCCCAGTGGCGGTTGGAGCGGTGATGCAGCAGCGTCTGGCGCTCCTCGATCTCCACCGCGAGCTCCTCCATGCGGCGATGGTGCTGCTTGAGCCGCTTGCGGTCGCCCCACCGATGGGCCGGATGCAGCTCCAGCTCCTGCTCGAGCTGCTGCACCAGCCGCGCCTGCTCCTGCACCTCACCGGCCAGGTCGAACTGGGGGGTGCTCATGTCGTGGCGACGGGCCATCGAAGCCACCGCCAGGGCCAGACCACCGCTGGCCTGGTCGCCATGGCGCAATTCACCCTGATGCTGCAGCTCCGGTGGATCCAGCTGGCTCACCTGCAGGCAGCTGAGCTCGGCATGCAGGCTCACCACGGCATTGCAGGGGAGCAGCAGCCACTGGTTCTCATCGGTGAGGCAGAGCAGCAGGGGGAACTGGCCGGGTCCGGGCACCTTCCGCACGATCACCGCCGGTGTGACCCGACCCCGCAACTGGGGTGCCCGCAGGCTCACCAGGGTGCCCTCGCTGGAGAACTGCAGCGCCAGGGTGAGTTCGTGCACCAGGGTCTCCTCGGCCTGGTGCTGCAGGATCCGCAGCAGGCGGCGCTCCTCGCGCAGGCGGCCGCGCTGCTTCTCATAGTCTTCGAAGTCGTCCCAGGGCACATCGCCGCTGCCGGCCTCCAGGGAGGCGAGCTGGGCCCCCAGTTCGGCAATGCGGGCCTCGTCGTCCGCCAGGTCGAGGGTGGCGAGATACCGCCCGAAACTGCGTTCCACCAGCTCCCGCGCCTTGGCCAGGTCGTAGCGCTGCAGCAGGTTGAGCACCATGCCGTAGCTGGGGGTGAACTGGCTCACCAGCGGATCGGCCGGGCTGGTGGCCAGAGCCCCCGCTTCCCGCACCCCCTCGAAGCGGCTCTGCACCGTCACCACATAGCCCTGCACATCGAGGCCGCGCCGGCCCGCCCGGCCTGCCATCTGCAGGAACTCGCTGCCCATCAGCGGGCGGTGGCCCCGCTCGGTGCGCTTGGACAGCGAGGAGATCACCGTGGTGCGGGCCGGCATGTTGATGCCCGCCGCCAGGGTTTCGGTGGCAAACACCACCTTGATCAGGCCTTGCTGAAACAGATCCTCGATCAGCTCCTTCCAGGCCGGCAGCACACCGGCGTGGTGGGAGGCGATGCCCCGCAGCAGCGGTTCGTCGTGCCCCTCCCGCACCGCCTCCGGCGTAGCGGCCACGTAAGCCTCAAGGCGCACCGCAATCCGCGCCTGTTCCTCAGGGGTGACCAGGCAGAGCCTGCCCATGTCGCGCACGCCCTTGTCGCAGCCGCGCCGGCTGAAGATGAAGTAGATCGCCGGCAGCATGTCCCGCTCAGCCATCTGGGCCACCACGAACGCCAGGGGCGGCGCCTCGGGCTGGGGCGGTCGCGGCGGCTTGGGACCCTTGCGGCGGGTGGTCTTGGGAGGCCGCCAGACCTTGCAGTTGGGGTGCAGCCCCGTTCCTTCGTCGTTGAGCAGGGGGTGGAGACCCTTGGCACTGCAGAAGCTGAAGGCCAGCGGCACCGGCCGGAAATCGCTGTGCACCAGGCGGGTGGGGCCGTGCACCCGCTCGATCCAGTCGGTGAGCTGGCCGGCATTGGCCACCGTGGCGGAGAGCGCCACCAGCTGGATCGGCGGCGGGCAGTGGATGATCGATTCCTCCCAGACGGTGCCGCGCTGGGAATCATTCATGTAGTGGCACTCATCCAGCACCACCGCCTCGACATCCGCCAGGGGGTCGTCGTCGGGATGGTCGATCTCCGCGTAGAGCATGTTGCGGAAAATCTCGGTGGTCATCACGACGATCTGGGCCTCGCGGTTGAGGCTCAGATCGCCGGTGAGCAGACCCACCTTCTCCGCCCCGAACTGATGGCGGAAATCACGCAGTTTCTGATTGGAGAGGGCCTTGAGAGGCGTGGTGTAGAAGACCTTCTGGCCATGGGCCAGGGCGCGGTGGATGGCGTACTCACCCACCAGGGTCTTGCCAGAACCGGTAGGGGCACTCACCACCACCGAATGCCCCTGATTCAGCGCATCAATCGCCTCGAGCTGGAAGGGATCGAGCGAAAAGGGAAACAGTTGGTCCAGCGCGGGCACTGTCGGAGAGTGACCAGCCTGAGAAAGACCATCCTGGGAGGGACCAGCCTGGGGCGAATCAGCGCGTTGGCCGGGGCTTGGCATGGGCGGATCCTAGGGGCGGGCTGGCCCGGATCCGCTGCGGGAACGCCACCAGGCGGCCAGCAGGCTGCCCAGCACCGCGTGCACCACAGCCGAGATCGCACCGGGCAGGGCTGTGAGTGGGCTGGTGAAGGCCGAGCGGGCCAGCACCACCGCCAGGCCCGAGTTCTGCATCCCCACCTCGATGCTCACGGTGCGGCGCACCGCCAGGCCCGCGCCCCAGCTGCCATAGCCCGCCAGGGCAGGAATCCAGTAGCCCAGCAGGAAGCCGCCGCCATGGAGCAGCAGCGCCGCCAGCAGCAGCAGCGGCCCCTGGGCCAGCAGGTTGTCGCGCTGGCTCCCCACCACGCTGGCCACGATCAGCACGATCGCCACCACCGCCACCGGCGGCATGAGCGGCTCCACCCGCCGTGCCGCCCGGGGCGTCCAGCGTTTCAAGGCCACCCCGAGGGCCACCGGCAGCAGCACCACCTGCAGCACATCCAGCAGCAGCTTCCAGCCATCCACCGGCACGTAGCGGCCTGCCAGCAGGCTGGCCAACAGCGGGGTGAGTCCAACCGCCAGCAGGGTGCTGAGGGTCGTCATCACCACTGAGAGCGCCACATCCCCGCGCCCGATCAGCGTCACCACATTGCTGGCGGTGCCGCCCGGGCAGCAGCCCACCAGGATCAGGCCCACCGCCAGGGCAGGCTCCAGCCGCAGCCCCCAGGCCAGCAGCGCCGCCAGAGACGGCATCACCAGGTACTGGCAGATCACCCCCAGGCCCGCCGCTGCCGGCCGGCCCAGCACCCGCCGGAAATCCCCGAGCTGCAGCCCCAGCCCCATGCCCAGCATGATCACCGCCAGGGCCCAGACGATCGCCGGCCCCTTCAGCCAGGTGAACAGCTGCGGAAACGGCAGCGACAGCAGCACCGCCGCCAGGGTCCAGAGGGGAAAGAGCAGGGTGAACCGTTCCAGCAGCCTCAGGTGCGGCGGCAGGGCGGCGGGCGGCACAGCAGGTTGCGGCGGGGCTGCTTGCGGCGGTGGGGCCATCGACGGCAGATCAATCTTGCCGCCCATCCTGCTCAGCGGAACTGGAAGCACCAGTGCAAGACCCCGCATCAGAACAGGGGACAACGGGCGAGAGCCTGGCGCTGCTTAGGGTGGGTGGATGCGGCAGCCAGTGCCGGTGCCCGAGCCGATCAGCACAGCCCCCCACTGGCGTGAGCAGCTGATCGCCAGCCTGGCCGCCCTGCCGACCGAACGCCACCGCCGGATCCGCACCTTCCGGCCCGGCGGCAGCGCCGCCTCCTTGCAAGACGCGCACGCGAACGGCACCCCCCTGCTCGATCTGGCCAGCAACGATTACCTGGGCCTGGCGCGCCATCCTGCCCTGGCCCGGGCCGCAACGGCCTGCCTGAACGAGGAAGGCCTCGGTGCCGGCTCCTCACGGCTGGTCTGCGGCAGCCGGCCCATTCACGAAGCCCTGGAGCGGGCCCTGGCCCACTGGCTCGGCCGGGAACGGGTGCTGCTCTTTCCAAGCGGCTTCCAGGCCAATCTCGCCGCGGTGACAGCCCTGGCGGATCGCCACAGCCTGGTGCTGGCCGATCGGCTGATTCACCACTCCCTGCTGGTGGGCGTGCAGGCCAGCGGTGCCCGGCTGCAGCGCTTCCGCCACAACGATCTCCGCGACCTTGACAGGCGTCTGTTGGCGGCGCGCCAGGCCGATCCGGGGCGGCGCCTGCTGGTGCTGAGCGAAAGCCTGTTCAGCATGGAGGGCACCAACCCGCCTGTGGAAGCCCTGGCGCGGCTGTGCGGGCGCCATGGGGCCCTGCTGCTGCTGGATGAGGCCCATGCCCTGGGGGTGCTGGGACAGGGGGGCCGCGGCCTGGCCTGGGGACTGCCCGCTGTGACCCTGGTGAGCGGCACCTTCGGCAAGGCCTTCGGTGGGGGCGGCGCCTTCCTCGCCAGCGATGCCCTGGTGGGCGACTGGCTGCTGCAGCGCAGTGGCGGATTCCGTTACACCACAGCCCTGGCACCGCCCCTGGCGGCGGGGGCGCTCGCCGCGCTGGAACTCCTGAAGAACCGGGAAGCCTCTGGCCAGGAGGCCGGCCCGGCGCTGCTGGAGCGTGCCCGGCGTTGGCGCGATGGCCTTGCGGCTGCAGGCTGGCCCAGGCCCGCCGGCCACGGCCCGATCCTGGCGCTGCTGGTGGGAGACGACCAGGGAGCGCTCGACCTCCAGGCCCGCCTTGAAGCCGCCGGCCTGCTGAGCGTGGCGATCCGCCCGCCCACGGTGCCGGAAGGCCAGGCCCGGCTGCGCCTGGTGCTGCGCGAGGATCTGCCGTCGGGCAGCCTGCGTCGCCTGCTGGCGGCCCTCGGTTCACCGCCTGCACCATGACCCTCCAGGTGATCGCCATGCACGGCTGGGGCGGCGACAGCCGGGCCTGGGAACCCTGGCGGCAGCTGGCGGAGCAGCGGGGCTGGCAATGGCAGAGCGGCGAACGGGGCTACGGCTCCCTACCGCCACTGCAACCCACCTGGATCACAAGCGGCGCGGCCGCGGCCGGGCCCCGCGTGCTGATCGGCCACTCCCTCGGCCCCCACCGGGTGCCGGCGACCGTGCTGGCAGCCGCCGATCTGGTGGTGCTGCTGGCCAGTTTCGGGTGCTTCGTGCCGGAGGGCCGCGATCGCCGGCGGCTGCAGCGGGGGCTGGCCGGTATGGCGGCGCCGCTGCAGGCCCACCTGACCAGTGGCAAGGAGAGCAGCGAGCGTGCCGTTCAGAGCATGCTCGCGGCCTTTCTGCAGCAAGCGGCCGATCCTGCTGATGCAGCCCTGCTGCCCCCCGGACCGGAAAGCGACCCGATCACCCCCGCAGGCTGCCGGCGCCTGCTCGATGACCTGGAACGACTGGAACACTGCGACGGCCTGCCGACCGGATTTCCCGCTGCGGCCCAGGTACTGATCGTGGAGGCGGAGGCCGATCGGATCGTGGTGCCCGCCGCCCGGACCCTGCTGTGCGACGCCCTTCCCACAGCCGCGGTGGAGGTACTGCCCGGCGCCGGCCACAGCCTGCTGCAGACCAACGTGGTGCCGTTGGTGTTCAGCTGGCTGGAGGCCAGGCAGTGCCCGTGGGGCCAGGCAGGGGGGAGCGGTGCATCGGCCTCGGAGCCGGTACCGGCTGGGTCTGCCGAATGACGGATGCCGCGGCCTTCGGCACGACAGCGGCGACGCGATTCGGCTCGCAGGTGCGGCAGCGATTCGCCGGTGGAGCCAGCGACTACGACCAGGCGGCCCATCTGCAGCGCGCGGTGGCTTGGCGGCTGGCACACCACTGCCGCGAGCTGCCGCTGCCGCCAGGCCCCAGAGCAGACCTCGGCGCCGGCACCGGGCTGCTCAGCCGGGCCCTGCTGGAGCAATGGCCCTCGTCTTACGGCTCGCCCCGGCTGCAGCAGATCGATCTCTGCCCCGAACTGCTGGCCCGCAACCCACTGGCCAACGGCCAGGAGCAGCGGGGCTGGGATCTGGAGCGCGGGCTGCCAGCGGAGGTAGAGCCGGCGGCCCTGCTGGTCTCCAGCTTCGCGCTGCAGTGGCTGGAGCACCCGGCGGAGCAGCTGGAAAGCTGGTGCCACAGCCTCGTGCCAGACGGCTGGCTGGCCCTGGCGGTGCCCACCAGCGGCAGCTTTCCCCAATGGCGCGCCGCCGCCGCAGCCGCCGCCGTGCCCTGCACGGCCCTGATCCTGCCGAACGCAGCGGAGCTGTTCGCCGCGACCGAGCGTGGCGGACTGGTGCTGCGGAACTCCCAGGTGCTCCACTTTCAGCGGCCGTGCGTCGACGGGCGCGAGGCCCTGGGACGGATGCGCACCCTTGGCGCCGGAGCCAGCCGCAGCGCGCCACTGTCCCCGGTGCAGCTGCGACGGCTGCTGCGCCACTGGAAGCAACCCGGCCTCACTTGGGAGGTGTTGCTGCTGCTCGGCTCTCGCCCCACTGCCGGGGGCAGCTGACGAGGGCAGCTGACGGGGGGCGCTGAGCAGAATCACGCGTGCTGCTGCGGTTCTGCACGCAGTGACGCTGTCTTCGTCAACACGATGTCCGCCATCCACCGCCACGACCCATCCAGCACCGACCCAGGCACGGCCAGCGAAACAGCGAACTACGACGCCGAAGAGAACCGCAGTGGCCTGGTGATCTGCGGCACCGACACCGACGTGGGCAAGACGGTGGTGAGTGCCCTGGTGGTGCAGGGCCTGGGGGCCCGCTACTGGAAACCGGTGCAGAGCGGCCTGGACGGCGAGGGGGATCGGGGCCGGGTGCAGGATCTGCTGCATCTGCCCCCGGAACGGCTTCTGCCCGAGGCCTACCGGCTGCAGGCACCGGTCTCACCCCATTGGGCCGCCGAGCGACAGGGCCTCACGATCGACCCCGAGCGGCTCAGGTTGCCCGCCGGCGCGGGAGCCCTGGTCGTGGAAACCGCCGGTGGTCTGCTGGTGCCGCTGCGCCGCGACTGGCTGCAGATCGAGCAGGTTCAACGCTGGGGGCTGCCGGTGCTGCTGGTGGCCCGCAGCGGCCTGGGCACCCTCAACCACACTCTGCTCTCGCTCGAAGCCCTGCGGGCCAGGCGGATCCCGGTGCTGGGGCTGGTGCTGAACGGCCCCCTCCATCCCGACAACCCCCGCACCCTCGAAGAACTGGGGGGTGTGCCGGTACTGGCGGAGCTGCCGCCGCTCGACCCCCTGGAGGCCAGCGGCCTGCAACGACAGTGGCAGCGTTCCGAGCTGCCCCGTAAGCTGGCCCAATGGGCAAGAAACACCTCTTGATCAGCGGTGCCGTCGCCGTTCTTTGCGGAGCCATCCTGGTGCTCTTCACCGACATTGAAGTGCGGACTGTCCGCTGGTTCAGTTGCGGACCCCTGAGCACCAGCGGAGAAAAAAGTTCTGAAGTCTGCCGCTGATCCCACGGGTCCCTCCCGCTTCCAGGCAGACATCCGCATCCAGCGGTCGAGGATCCCAGTCAGCCATGACATCAGGGAATGAGGAGGACCACCATTCGGTTGTGCTTTGAATTCCTGGCAGCACAGCCGCACCATGCCGATCCGGATGAACGGAACCCAACTCCCTGAGTGTCTGGATCCGGTGGCCTCTCCTGGATCTTCCTGGCATCCCAATCTCTGGCATCCCACCACTCAGGTGGCCACGGCCGAGCCACCGCTGCGGGTGGTTGCCGGCAAAGGCGTCTGGCTGGAACTGGAGGATGGTCGTCGCCTGATCGACGCGATCAGCAGCTGGTGGGTGACCCTGCACGGTCACGCCGAACCGCGCATCGCCACGGCGATCGCCACCCAGGCCGTCACCCTCGAGCAGGTGATTTTCGCCAATTTCCGCCACCCCCCGGCCGAACGGCTGGCCGAACGGCTCAGCGCCGTCACGGGGCTGGAGCGCCTCTTCTTCTCAGACAACGGCTCCACCGCCGTGGAGGTGGCCCTCAAGATCGCCTGGCAGTGGTGGCACAACCGCGGTGAGCAGCGCTCCCAGCTGATCGCCTTCAGCGGGGCCTACCACGGCGACACTTTCGGGGCCATGGCGGTGGGGGAACGCTCCGCCTTCTCAGCAGCGTTCGAGCCGTTGCTGTTCCACGTAGCCCGCGCCCCCTGGCCCGCCACCTGGTGGGCTGACGCCACGGTGGAGGCCCGCGAGCAGGAGGCCCTGCAGCAGCTCGACAGCCTGCTGGAAACCCCGACCGCCGCCGTGATTCTCGAGCCGCTGGTGCAGGGGGCCAGCGGCATGGCGATGGTGCGGCCGGCCTTCCTGCAAGCCGTGGAACAGCGAGTGCGGCAGGCCGGCGCCCTGTTGATCGCCGATGAGGTGCTCACCGGCTTCGGCCGCTGCGGGGCCCTGTTCGCCAGCCAGCGGGCCGGCATCCAGCCCGACCTGATGGCCCTCTCCAAGGGCCTCACCGGTGGCTTCCTGCCGATGGGGGTGACCATGGCCCGCGAAGCGCTGTTCGAGGGATTCGTGGGGGAGCAGCCGCAGCTCACCTTCTTCCATGGCCACAGCTTCACCGGCAATCCGCTCGGCTGCGTCGCCGCCCTGGCCAGCCTCGATTTGCTGGAGGAGAACCCCGATCGCTACCGGGGAATCGAAGAACGCCACCGCCCCCATCTGGAACGGCTGGCGGCCCATCAGCAGGTGAAGCGGCCCCGACTTCTGGGCGGCATCGCTGCCTTCGATCTGGGGGCCGAACCGGCCAGTTATTTCAATCCGGCCGGCAAGGAGCTGGCACGGCGAGTGCGGGAGCACGGGGTGTTTCTGCGGCCCCTGGGTTCCGTGGTGTATCTGATGCCGCCCCTGTGCATGGAGGCGGCGGAACTGGACGCGTGCTACGCCGCCATCGCCACGGCGCTCGACGAGGGCTGAGCCTGCGGGTGCCCTTCAGGGCCCAGCCAGGATCGCCGCCTCCACATCGGCGCGGGGCAGTCCGTAGGGGAAGTGCCGCACGCTCTGCTGACCCTCCTGGTGCCAGGTCACCTTGAGTTCGTCAACTTCCAGCACGATCTGGGCGCTCCAGCGGGGCTGGTGCAGATCCCACTGGGATGGATCCGTCCGCGACTGGCTCCCGCCCAGCTGGCGCAGCCACTCCTCCAGTCGGGGCAAGGGGTGCTTGTAGAGAGGGATCTCGGGAGGAATCGGGCTCGCCATCGTCGTGAAGGGCTGCGGCGGTGCCCTCAGTCTGCGACGCAGGTCGCTCGCCAGGCTGCGCTGTGGCTGCTTTGACCGGTGGGAGTGGGGCCGCCTCCACCCACCAGCTGGGGCGCTGGATCATCTCCACCCCCCGGGCCCAGGCCAGCCCCAGGCCCAGCACCAGACTCAGCACCAGGGCACACCCCAGCAACAGCAGGGCGAACCACTCACCCCCGGAGAGAGGACGACGCACCGGCACCGGTCGGGGCGTGGCGCGCGACGGGGCCGCCGGTCGGCTGACGGGCGCCACCG
>NZ_JAYGID010000084.1:62211-67521 GCF_034931685.1 Synechococcus sp. CCY9202 | reverse complement strand
TGCGTAGGCGCTCTCTGAAGAAAGCCACTGTAGTTGCATCTGGTATGTCATTCATCACTCCAAGGCCAACAAACTCCTCGAAGGAACGACGGTCATTTACTTGGAATTCGACCTCTTCATCGCTTAAATTGAATAGTTGCTGGAGCACCAGCATCTTGAAAAGAATCAGTGGATCTATCCGTTTGCGGCCAGCATTGCTTTTGCGCTCCTGGCTGTAGCCTTTATCAAGTAAAGGACGGAATGATTCCCAAGGAATCGATTCAGTAAGACGCGTCAGAACAGGCTTCTTCTCTTGGAGCTTTGCAACTCTTTGCTGTTCGTCCCAGAAACCTCGCTGGCCCATGGAAAGTATGTAATCTTGAAGCCTTAGTATAATTCAATTCGGTCGCTATCAAGCGGTCTTGCGATTTTTCGAGGTGCCCTCAAGTCAACCCATCACGCCAGGATCGTCGTAGACGTAGTGGGTGGCGCCACTATCATCAAGAGATACATCAGAGTGAAGCGGATCATGCTGAGACAGATCATGACTGTCATCCGAAGAATCATGCAGACTCGAATCAGCCAAACCTGAGTCCATCCCACCACTGGCTGGATCATCGAGAAGGGAATCCTGCGTCGTATCAAGAATGGGATCAACCAATGTGATGTCATGCTGGTATTCAGCAAGATCGTCATCCGTAACGGGCTGATCATCCAAGAGCTGAGTGACCAGACTCGATACATCAGCCACTTCATCCTGAACAATAGCATCGTCTCCGATGACAACATCATCAGCTGTGACGGAAGAATCAAGAGAACCTGAGGATGAAGAATCAGCAAGAAGCTGAGACGGATCAGCCAGAATATCATCAATCAGAGTATCCAAAGGCACAAGATTGACATCGTCGTAAATCGAGTCAACGGCACCGTCATCAACAGCGGATTCAGTTCCAGTGTCAACCGTGCCATCGATAGCATCACTCAAGGAGTCTAAAGACGGCTGGTCAACAAGATCACTGGAGCTATCAGCAGGGTCTAAGGTGTCGAGTGAATCAGAGGCATCATCAACCACCGGGGAATCGGGATCGGCAGAAAGGGTGCTTGATGCAGCCAGCTGATCTACGAACGACGGAGGCAGACTGGCCAACGCCTCCTGGAACTCCTCAGCACTGATCACCGAATCTTCGTTAGCAGCAGTGAGAAGCTGATCAAAGACCGCCATATCACTCAATTCCAAGGAGCCATTGCTATAAGCATCGAGCAGACCTGAGAGCGTATCCAAAGCCTCGGATGAAAGATTGCCAGAGGCAACAGATTCAAGCACCTCAGCATAGGATCCCTGTGTCAGTTGCTGCACATTGCTAATGGCAGCAAGCGCATCATCTTCAGGGGCGAGACTATCGATACTATGTTGCAAAGCATTCTGACTAGCAACCATAAAGTTGATGACCTCTGGGGTCATAACGTCTGCAAGGCCCAGCTCATTGCCGATTGTGGTATGCAAGGAGGAATTGCTGAAGTCTGCCCCCGTAGCAGCTGTGCTATCACTGTCGCTGAGATCAGCGTCTAGACTCGATGTAACTAAGGACGTGCTGATCGCAGAGAATACCGGATAAGAAGCATGCGCTTCATCGGTTCCCAACTTGATCGCAGCCAGCTCCGAAAGCTGAACCGCAAGGGTCATCACAGCGGAGTTCTGGAGCAACACCTGCGAGGTACTGGCGATCGGGTTGAGGCTGGAAAGGCTCGTTCCAGGTGTGAAGCCAAGTCCATCAACAAGAGCTGAATTAGCTTCATCGAGACTATAGCCATCTTCAAGGAGCGTCTGCAGCAGGGAAGTCAGAGGGCTGACAACTGAGGAGCCAACTGATCCATAGAGATTGATATCGTAACTAAGGCCCGTATCAATATCAATACCACCGTTCATCACAAGCCTAGCCTCACCCAAGGTGAATTGACCATCACCATTAACATCCAACTTGGCAATATCAATGACGTAATCAATGTGACCATATTGATTTGAAACCCCAATCAACTCATCCTCCTGCATTACTCCGTCTCGGTTGATATCCATGTAGACTGTTGCACCAACAATCACGCCATCAATCGTTGCCGTTGAAGAGGCAATAGCAATCCCGTTCGGCAATGCAGTGGTGCCAGTGTTACCTGCATCCGAAAGAACCTTGTTATTCGATAGCTGGATCGTAAAGACATCTGCAGCAGTAGCATCACTATAGCCAACAGTCACAGTGTACTCACGTACCGTGCTGCTGCCACTGCCGCTGACAATGCTTGCGGTAGAGACTTGAACCTGTGAAATATTAGCAGCCTGAATCACAATCGTATCAAGGCCAGCCTCAAAGTCAGTGATCAGATCAGTACCAGAACCTCCCTCTCCCTTCAAGAACAGGAATCGATCTGCTCCGGTACCACCAGTGAGTTGATCCGCACCACGGCCACCGGCAAGAATATCTTGGCCTGTACCACCAAAGAGAGCATCATTCCCACGTAGACCTAAAAGGACATCGTTGCCATCTCCTCCATACATGGAGTCTCCTGTTTGACTCCATACAATGTTCAAGTCATCGATACGGACATACTCGCCATTATCCATATCTCCATCTGATTTTATACGTATTTCGATGGCGCTCCCCGCAAGATACTCACTAATATCAGTGCTAAAGCTACCAGTATCAGCATCATTACCATCAATAGAGGTCAGCGTAGACCAACCACTCCAACCGCTCCCATTATAACTAGATATCTGGAAACTAGTATCCTTATTTTGATTAGAAACAACTTTTTCCCAATTAAAGCTCAGCGTTGCTGTGGTCATTCCGGCAGGAATATCAAGAGTGCCACTCGTCAATGTGGCGTCGCCGTCACTATTTGGACCCCTGTCACCTGTGAACTCAAGCTTTCCAGCAGTAGTAATGAAAAGGTCACCAGAGTTAGCAAGTTCGTCATCATCCAACTCCAACCATGCGACTGGCCAGTTATCACCGCCTCCCGCATTGTAGGTTTGTCCAGTAAATGACTCAGTCCAAGTGATTGGAGCCAAAGTAGTCTCAACGTCCTTGCCTAGCAAAATTTCATTTCTATATGTTCCCTGCAAGATATTACTGCCTGCTTGTAAACGGTCTAGCACGACATTAGCAGTATCCGTGTCTCCACCTGTGGTGTTAGTGTAGATAAAGCTACCTCCATCATCATCACTTGCACTCGCTTCGGTAAAGGTGACAGTTGCACCACTCAAAACAGCCGAGCCATCTGCAGAATTAGAAACAGATGTGATCATTCCTACACCATCGCCACCCGTATCGTTGGCAAGCAAGGCCCAGGTTGGAATAGCGATTGCATCAAGACCTGCAACTGCAGATTGGTTGGTGAGAATCAAGTCATCACGGACAATCAGAGGAGATAAATCTGGATCCACGTTAAGCGTCAACGTCGCCGAACCGGAATCTCCGTCAGCATCCATCAGAGTATAACCAATTAACTCTGAGAGTGGAGCCTGTATTGCCTGAGTGGTGGGCGTAGTGTACGTATAAGATCCATTGTCCATATCCATCATCAGCTCGCCACCCGTTGCTGTGGTCACAGACCAAGTATTAGAGGTTGAATTAAATGTCCCAACACTAGTGCCGGTTCCAGTAGTAGAGGACTGACCAGTGGCCTGATCATACGCATATGTTACTCCATCAACTGT
This sequence comes from Synechococcus sp. CCY9202, assembly GCF_034931685.1. Taxonomy (NCBI): domain Bacteria; kingdom Bacillati; phylum Cyanobacteriota; class Cyanophyceae; order Synechococcales; family Synechococcaceae; genus Synechococcus; species Synechococcus sp. CCY9202. Next base: position 63,833 of record NZ_JAYGID010000084.1, on the reverse strand, counting down.
GATTTCAGATATATAGCCGCTTTGATCGGCACCGATGCTTGTCTCCACGTTGCCACTAGTCGTCGTTTCACCAATCAAGTCACCTGGAAAGACATTGATAGTGCCCGAAAGTTCAGCATCCAACTCATTGAGATCTTCGACTACAATCGCACTGGCATCCACGCCGGTTATACCATTGTATGCGATTTGATTCAGATCGTCAGAAGATGTATTCGACCCAACGCCAATAGCGAAGGAATTGATATTGTTATCATCAAGAAATTCTTTCCAGTAGTCTTCTTCGGTATTGGACACACCGTTTCCAGTGCCAAAGACCTGAGTTCCATCAACTATCACGGCAGGATTAGGATTATCCTCCGTACCGCCCAACTCGCTTCTATTGGGATCGCCATCTGAGAAGAAATAGATTACATTCTGCAAGTTCACATCCGGTGCTTCAGCAATACGGAGTAGGTTTCCATCACTATCCGTTGCCTCAAAGTTATTCCAAGTCATATTGAGAGCAGCATCATAGTTCGTCCAACCATCTGGCGTAAGCGATCGGATTTGATCTTTGGCAGCATCAGCAGAGCCCCAGCTCAACAGTGTTGAAGCCCCACTGCTAAATGTAATGACACTGACTTTGACATCACCAAGTGCCTCATACTGCTCCAACAGCTCGATTGCTGAATTAATCTGGAGTTGCATGCGCGTCATGCTGCCAACACCAGATGAGTCGTCCATGCTTCCTGATACGTCAATAACAAGCTGTAGATTGGTATTGATTGAGATATCAGCCTTGACATCCTTGACTATGTCGCCGGCCAGAGGTACATCATCTGTTACTTGAATGTCAAATGAAGCTGATTTGAAATCTCCGTCATTATCGCGCACGGTCACCGTCAAGCTCTCGACGATGGAATTCTCACCATTGCCTGTCGAATGGGTCAGAGTATTATCGTCAAGGGTATAACTGTAGTTAAACGTACCACCAACTAAGTCACCGGTGATGGCATCCGTATCAGCACTGAACCCCGTAATCGTCAGCGTGCCGTAAGCAGCTGTCGTCACCTCTGTCCCGTCACCGGCATAAACACCATTGGTAACTAACGCCGTCGTTCCAATGGTCACATCATCAGCGCCATCGACTGCAGTAAATGAGAAAGATCCAGTCTTCGTCAACGCACCGAGATTCGGCGTTGTACCATCAGGGAGATCGTCCTCGTCAACGATTACTTCAGCGCCGTTTCCATCAAGGCCTGTGATCGTGACGAAATGGTCAACAGAGCTCGTATCCAAGGCTTCATAGTTGCCACCAAAAGTCGTAACAATTGCTACCTGATCTGTGTTCGATTCAACCACAGAACTGATACTTCCGCTAGTCTGCCCCTTCTCAATCGTAATTGTCTGGCCATTATCCAAGTCGATAAACAGGTCACTGCCGGTTACCTCATTGTCCACTTGTGCCGTGATCGTCGCCTGACCAGTTTGCTCATCCACCATCACAAGATTCAAGCTCACCGTCGTCGTGTCGATCGTGTCGACAACCGACACCGTCGCCGTGGCGCTCGTGTCCAGGTCTTCGTAATTCCCTCCCGTCGCTGACGTGATCGCCACCGTCGTCGAGGTCGGATCCTTATACA
>NZ_JAYGID010000084.1:0-62111 GCF_034931685.1 Synechococcus sp. CCY9202 | reverse complement strand
ATCACTGTCTGGCGTCACCGCATAGGTCACGCTGCCGCTGGTTTGATTCGCCAGAATCGTCACCGTCTGGCCATTATCAAGCTCCAGAATCAGATCCGTCTCCGGCGCATTGGTGACCGTCGCCGTGATCGTCGCCTCTGTCTGATCCTCATTGATCTCCACATCCCCAAGACTCACCGTCGTCGTGTCGATCGTGTCGACAACCGACACCGTCGCCGTGGCGCTCGTGTCCAGGTCTTCGTAATTCCCTCCCGTCGCTGACGTGATCGCCACCGTCGTCGAGGTCGGATCCTTATACACATCACTGTCTGGCGTCACCGCATAGGTCACGCTGCCGCTGGTTTGATTCGCCAGAATCGTCACCGTCTGGCCATTATCAAGCTCCAGAATCAGATCCGTCTCCGGCGCATTGGTGACCGTCGCCGTGGTCGTCGCCTCTGTCTGATCCTCATTGATCTCCACATCCCCAAGACTCACCGTCGTCGTGTCGATCGTGTCGACAACCGACACCGTCGCCGTGTCACCTATGTTCAGATCATCGAATCCACCACCTGTCGATCCAATGATCGACACAACAATCTCTTCAGAATCAATAAACGGATCATCACTGGGAGCATCAAAGGGATCCGAAGTTCCGGTCGTTTCTCCGACTGGAATCGTGATCGTCACACCATTGTCCAGGCTGATCACCAGATCAGTTCCAACCACTGGACTATCAACAGTGGCAGTAATCGTGGCGCTGCCACCCTCATCAACCGTCACATCTCCAAGGGTGACCGTGCCTGTAACAGGCGGAATGGGAGGCTCAGGTGTCGGCCCAGGAGTGGGCAGGGGCGTAGGCGTTGGGAAAGGGGTGGGCTCAGGAGCAGGTGCTGGAGTCGGTGCCGGATCCGGAGTGGGACCCGGTGCCGGCAGAGGAGGGGTGGGTGTGGGTTGAGGGGTCGGTGTAGGGGCCGGCTCAGGCGTGGGAGTTGGGGTGGGCTCAGGCGTCGGCGAGGGCGACGGTTCTGGAGATGGAGAGGGCGTGGTCTCTGGATTGTCAAACGCCGTGAGGGTGGGGGTCCCTGTAGAGGTGTCGACAGACGCAAGATTCGCGAGGGCAGGGCTCGACCCAACCAAACGAGTGCTTGTGGATGGAGAGGCTCCGCCGCCGCCTAGGGAGGGCAGGCCCCCGCTGCCACCACCTGCAGGGATGAACGGACCATCGCTGGAAGAACCACCAACAGGGAATGTTGTGCCAACATCACCCGGCGACGGCTGGTCAACCTGCTCCGTGAAGTTGTCGAAACTCTGGGTGGGGAGGGAAGAGGCACCGGAATCGGGATCGATCCAACCACTTTCCTGGTAGTTCGGATCAAAGGCGACGGATGCGGCCGCCTGCCGTTGGATCTCCTCAGACTGATTCGCCACCGAATCTGCACCAGCCGACTCAGTGGTTTCAACCGGATTGGATCCAGTGATGTCGTCAGCCATGGGGGGTCTGGGCAGGGGGTCACGCTCACCAGAGCAGGACCGATCGGATCCCACTGGTGCTTGATGCCTTTACCGTAGATGAGCTGACCACAAGCCAACAGGCCGGCTTCCCGTGATTCCGGGGATGCTGGAAGCATCTGAGCGATAGATTTCGGCGACGCAGCCAAGATCCCAGTCGCCGCAAGGGATCTGAAGAGCTGAGAGGAAGCTGAGAATCAAGCAGAATGCCGACGTTACAAAGACATCAACCTGTGGAAAACAAACGAACTCAGCAATCGAAACTCTGAATTTCCTGAACCTCTGAAGAAGCCTGCTCCAGCAAAGGCTGCTGGGTCTGCGACATATCGAGCAACGCCTGTACATGCCCGTCCAAAGCTCCGAGCACGGCGGCGCCATCGGCATTGCCAAGGTCGTCGTACACGATGGCATCATGATCAGCCAGTCCCTGATCATGAAGCGTGTCGGCCAGCGCGTTCAGAAGATCCTGCTGAATCTCATGGTATTGCTCAAGCGGCAGGCCTTGATCCTCAAGATAGGTACTCACTGTCTGGTCGAGGCCATAGGCCAGCTCAGCCGTTCCCAGGCGAGGAGCCGAATCCATCGACTCCGCAGGATCAGGATCGATCCGTCCGAGTCCATCGAGATAAACGGCCACCAGATCATCGAGAGCAAGATCACCTGCTCGGCCGCCAGTAGGAAAGTTCTCGCCAAGGGGCGAGACAGTCTGCTCGGCAGACATCGATCGACACACGGTGAAGACACCGACCCTAAGGGCACCATGAACGCGGAGGCAATGCAGCAAGGCTTGAATCCGATCACGATGGGCGCCTCCATCGCCAGATCAACCGTGGAGATCGCCCTGCAGAGCCGAAAACAGCAGATGCCGCAGCCAGTTTGGTACAAGCTGAAAGGATGCTGAGAAACGAACTCAGCGAGACTCTCGCAGGGCCGAATTCAAGGTGCGGGTGAATGGCTGGAAGAGGTAGCGAAGGACACTGCGCTTGGGTCCCTCAATGTCAGCAACGACAGGCATACCAACCTGTATCGGAAACTTCTTGTCGCCGGAGCCAACGTACTGCTGATCCAAGGAGATCCTAGTCTCGTAGTAGTACTGCCGATCGTCAGGATCTTGAACCGTAGAGGGGGAGATATTCAGGACCTTCCCTGAAACTGATCCATAAATACTGGAGTCAAACGGCTTCAGCTTCACGCTCACGGTCTGCCCCTTGCTCACAAAACCGATATCTGTCGATCGCACCCGGGCTTCAACAATCTTGGGGGAGTTGGTGGGGACCAACGACAACACAACGGATCCAGGAGCAATAACGCCACCCGTCGTCTTGAAACGGAGATCATTAACCTCTCCACTGATCGGAGCCCGGATTTTGGTACGGTCCAGCTGGTTACGCAGCTTCTTGATATTCTGCGACACGACTGCTTCCTCGTTCACCAAGGCAGCAATCTGGCTGCGCTCCTCAAAGCGGATCCCGGAGTTGAGGCTGCGTAGCTCCGCTTCAGCCTGAAGCAACAGCTTGGTGGCTTGAGCGCGGGTACCCAGCAACGAAGCCATCTTGGTCTGAGACTCGGCCACCTGCTTGTCAACCTGTAACAAATTGAGCCGGGATGCCGCACCGGAAGCCACAAGGTTGGCATACATCTGCCGCTGCTCCTTAAGCAAATTCTGCTCAACCCGATAGCGCTGAATCTGAGCGTCAAGACCCTTCAGCTCTTCTCGCTTCTCATTGATCTTTTCATTCCCCTGCCGAATCTGGTCCGTACGGTTTTCAATCCGGCTATCTAGCAAGTCACTTTGCGCCTTGGAGACTTTGTCACTCGCACTTTGACTTAAAGATCCGCTCTCTCCACGGATCGCCGCCTGAAATTGACGCTGCTGCAGCATCAGATTGCGAAGTTGCTGTTCGATAGCTCGGTATTCGCTTTCGACAAGATTGGGACGCAACTGCAACATCACCTGTCCTTGGCTCACCATATCGCCGTCGCGAACATCAACCCTCTCGACAATGCCGCCCTCAAGGTGCTGCACAACAGACACTTCACCCTCCGGAATCACCTCACCCGAAGCGCTCACAACCTGGGTGATCGGCGTCAGTGCCGCCCAGGGGAAAAAAATCAGAACAGCGGCACCAAGACCATACAGCGCATAGCGCAAATAGCGGTTATCAGGTTTTTCCTCCAGTTCGAGGGCCTGACTGAGGCGATGGCGTCCCACCAGTGTGATGGCATCCGGCGTGTCACTGCCGAGCAACGGCGACGCAAGCCCTCGGTCGGGAGGAAGGCTCAAGGAAGACTCTGGGATCGCCGGCAAGTTGGTCATGGGAAGAAAGAAAGCGAGTGGATCTGGAGGACCTGATGACGTGTCAACAGGACTCAGGATGCAGGTTGTGGCTGCTTCATCTGCGATCGCAGCTCATCAGCTGTGCCCTGGAAGACCGTGACCCCCTTATCGAGAATGCAGAGGCGATCGGCCCGCTCCAGCAAGAGTTTGTTATCAGTAGCCAGAATGACGCTGCGGTCCTGGCCCGAGAGGCTGCAGCGCCGAAGACTGGGCAACACCTCCAGCACGGCATCGAACTGGGCCGGTGCGAGGCCCTGACTCAGATCGTCCAGGAGCAGAATCGGAGTGTCCTTGATCACGGCTTGCGCAAGGGCAAAGAGCTTGCGAATGCCTTTCGGAAGTTGAAATACAATTTCGTCTGTCAGGGCAGTTTGCAAGCCGTCGGGAAGATTCTCCAGAAAATCTAGAATCCGCAGCTGGTGGCAAACACCGCGGACACCAGAAAGGGTGGCGTCTGGGTTCATGGCTGTGAGGTTGGATAGTACCGTACCCGGCAAAAGCTGAACGTCAGACATCAAGTAAGCGATATTCCTCTGGATTCCGTCCACACCAAATTGGCGGTAATCCTTGCCATCGAACAGCAACGTACCACTGACCAGCGGATAGAGCTGATCAATGACTCGCAGCACGGTCGATTTACCACAACCGGAATTACCTGTGATCGCAAGGATTTCACCAGGAGATACTGTCAGCGAAACCCGCGTGATCGCGAATTTGTTTTCAGTTCCCAGCCGGCAAGCAGCGGAGTCGAGCAGGATCGATCCCCGCAATCGTGTCGTCGAAGTCGTATCCTGTGAAGCCCTCGGTTGGGAAGCTGATCGTATCTTGAGAAACTGATCCAGCTGCTGATACTGATTGCGCATGGTGGTGTAACGCAACAAGGCACTCATCAGCAGCTGGAAAGGTCCGAAGATCCTCCAGACAAAGAACATGGCGGCGATCAGATTTCCGAACTGCGGAGCCACCACATTGTCCAGACCTGCTTCTCCCTGGGCGATGTTCAGGGCCATCAAGGCCCCGATCGCCAGGGTCAGAACCCCGGCAAGCTGAGACGTGGTGCTGGAAATCACCTGTAATCGGCCAACCTGGCCGTTGATGGTGAGAGCAGAAACACTGCTTTGGGCAGAAAGTCCACGGAGCCGCTGCAGCCACACCCACTCGACGTTGGCAAGCTTCACCTCGAGAAAACGATGCACAAGCTCAAGCTGAGCTTGGCTGATGCTGGTGCCAGTAGCCTGATTGAGGGTTGCAGCGCCTGAGTAATAGCGGCTCATCAACCAGACCAGAAGTCCGCTCACCAGCATCAAGACAAGCGGGACCAGGACCAGCCAGCCGGCAATGAATGCCACCGCAGCCAGATAAACCGTGATGAAGGGAAAATCCAGGCAGGCCAAGGCCAGGGGGCCTTGCACATAACCAAGCAGGCTCTCGAGATTGCGGAAGCGGCTGGTCAGACCAGATTGGCCGAGGGACTCAATCTGACGATAGTCAAGACCGAACAATTTCTCCACCAGACTCACTCCCAGCAGAGCTTCAAGCCTGCCGGAAAGCTGCGAAAGAGAAGACGCACGCCACTGGCGCAGGTTCCAGTCAAGGAAAAACAGCACAACCACTCCCAGGAAGATCCAGAAAGTTGAAGTCAGGCTATTACTTGGAATGGAAATATTATAGATTGCCCGCATATAAAAGGGCAAGGCGAGCCCAAGAAGCGCAAGAGCAAAGCTGATTGCATAAAGAACCCAGATGCGATTGCTGAAACGATAGAAAATCTGTTTCAGCAGAGTGATCCGTTCCGTGCTGCCCCGATCCTGAAGCCACACCAGCTGACCGGAAGCCGGAATCTCGGTAAGGGCACAACGGCCGAACACATTCCCGGCCACCAGATCACCCTTGGCGGTGAGCGAGATCACGTAGGCAATATTGTCTGGGCTCACATAAAGAGCCGGCAACAACTGTGGATTGAGTTGACTCCAAGCCTGAACTATTTCGGTACGGCTGCCGTAACCCAGACGCAGCAACAGGTTGCGGGCATCAACCAGATCCATCTGGCGAGGGTCTCGGCCCACCAGCTCAAACAACTCCTCAGGGCGCCCCGTCCACATCAGCTGCTGCAACAGCAGCCTGACGCAGAAGGCCATCGGCGCTTCCTGGCTGAGCGTGAGATCACGCAGCAGAACGGTGCGGCTGGTCACGCGATCACCTCCGGAAGACGAATGGGAAGTTGGATCTGCTGATCGCTGATCGAAACCAGGACGTTACCCACACCATTGAGCAACACCGTGGTATGACCCTTGGTGCGCTTGATCACGCGCTCCAGGCCATCGATGAACTGCTTGCCATAAGAACAATCACTCAAATCAATCATCACAACTTTCGGATCTGTCGCCAGAGCACGGACCAACTGAAACAGATGCAGAGCATCACTGGATAGTCCACTGGGCATTGAAGTGCCAATCGTGGTATTGTATCCATCCGGGAGGGAGCGAACCTTGGCGTCAAGCCCAATCAGATAAGACCAAAAAAGAGCTCGTCTTCGATAACGAGTCGGCTGAAAACTAGTGATATTTTGCAAAAGTGTCCCCTCAAAGAAATCCATAGAGGGATCCACATACACGATCTCATTCCTGAGCGAGTCTCGGCGAAAGGAAGCTATTGGAATGGTGTCAACCTTCAGGTTGAGGAAAGTCTCGACCTGAATCATTGCCAGAAAGAGGTGACGCACATCGCCACCAAAACTGGAGTCCTTCAGCAACACCGAGGAACCGATCAGAATCGGCTCCAGAACGTGTCCCTCGACTTCCAGCTGAAGCGACTTCTCAAGATTCAGCTCCTCGTTTCCACCAATTGATTCGGTTGGGGTGGCCATCAACAGGTCGAATTCCTGTCGCGCATGGCTGAGACGCCGGTAGCTGTTCCAAAGCCCCATGGCCTGTTGCCAGGGGGAAAGGATCTTGCCGCCAAGCAGCAGGGCAGCGGCCAGAGCACCAGACAGCAGATCACCACGGATGACCAGGAAAGCACCCCACGTGATGATCGCCGCCATGGTGAGCTGCGACATCAGGGAGCCAAAGGCCTGGTAACGGCCATTGAACTGGTTGGATTGCATGCGCTGCCAGGCCAGCTCCTCCTGGCGATGCTCGTTTCCCACAAGAAACTGACGGCCCAGACCGTTGGATTTGATCAGATTGATCGCATCCATCAACCTGTTTTGATAATTGAGTCGATCCAACTCAAGGCCATCATTGCGCCTGGAAATCTCTTCATATTGACGAGCAAAAGAAAGAGAACGCAGCAGATACACCACAATCGCTAAAACAGCGATGAAGCCAACACTGCCAGCAATCAAAAATAGAACCAGAACAAAGATCAGTGAAAAGGCCAGATCAATCGCAGTATTCAGCGCCTGCAGGGAACTCTCATCGCGCAGGAGGTTGATACTGTTCAATCGCTCGGCATGGGTCGTGGGCGGAGTGCGCAGATAGTCATCAAGACGCATCTGAGAAAAGTGGCTCAACGCCATCAGGCGCCGGCCATGCTCGATCCGAGCACCATCAGCGCCGGTGAGGGTGAGACGCACCGTTTTCAACCAGCCCGACAGCAGCATCAACACCACAACTCCCACCGTGAGCACCCAGAGGCTTGAGGTGGAACTGGTGGGCAGAATTGAGGTATAGACAATATTGATGTAGAGTGGCGAGGAGAGCTCAAGAAGATTGATCAGAATCGAACTGATCAGGATTGGCCCCAATTGATACCGACTCCAATCCAGTTCGCGCAAGGACTGAAAGTATCGATGCCGGATCAACTCCTCAATGAGCTCCACAGCCATGCTGATGGATTGCCTGATGGAAGACCACCAGGAGCTGAGTGTGCTGAACGCCAAGTCCAAAAGACTGTCTCGAAATCTCAACGGAATGGCTGAGACATCGCACAAACCATAGCCGCTAGCACAGCCTATCCACGCCCACAAATTGGGGCTGGAATGAAATCAAGCCTAAATATCTCTTAATTCTCATATTCGTCTTGAAGTAAGACAATCGCTCGTGGTTGGGTGGTTATGTTGGACCCGTCGCCATGAAAGGGCCGTTCGTGAACCAGCCCAACAGGGTGCATTCCCCAACAATCGCCAGCGCGAGCAGCGCGAGCATCGCCAGTCTGCCGTTCATCATGTATCGCTTCCGCCTCAGCTCCGATCAGGTGCAGGTGGAGCTTGTGGCCAATGGCAACAGCCAGCGGGTGCCGTTTCAGGTCCTCGGCCCCACGAGCGAGGTGGCCTTTCTGGAGGAGCTGCTGGAACAGCAGTTCGGTACCCTCACGATCAATCCGGCCGAGCTTTTCTCGTTTCTGGAATCAGATTGCTGGGTGAGGCAGTGCTTCGCCGAACCCCAGCTGGTGGAGGGGGATCTCAAGGCCTCCCCCTCGCAGGACACCAGCTTTCAGCTCCAGACGCTTGGCAACAAGCTCGTCCAGGCTGGCATTCTGACGATCGATGAGCTTGAGCATCTGCTCGAGGACTATCGCCCCTTTTCGGAGACCCAGCGCTTCGGCGAATTCCTTCGTCTGAATCTGCAGGTTCCGCCCCAGCTTCTTGACCTTCTGCTCAACCCGGCTCTGTTTGACGAGCAGGGGTTCAACGAGAAGCGACTCGGCGACAGGCTGGTGGAGATGGGCTGCATCAGTCAGAGCCAGCTGGATGCGGCCCTGGCTCAGCAGAAGCGTGAAGGCGGCCGCATCGGCGAACTGCTTGCCCAGAAGGGTTTGATCTCCGAGACCACGGCCCGTTTTTTCTCCATGGCCAGGGTGAACGACAAGGGGCAGATCGACTACAACGCCGTCGCCTGAGCAGGTTCCCGCGGAAGCCTGTCGCGGTAGAGAGCATCGGCCATGCGCGCTGTCTGCACGATCGGACCGACATCGTGCACACGCAGCACATCCGCCCCCGAGGCGATCGCTGCCACGCAGACCGCTGCCGTGCCCCACAGGCGAGCCCGGGGGCGCTGTTCCTGCAGCACCTCACCGATGAAGCGCTTGCGGGACGGACCCAGCAACAGCGGAAAACCCTCGCTCCGGAGCTCGGGCAGGCCCCGCAGCAATGCCAGGTTCTGCGCCGTGGTCTTGGCGAATCCCAGGCCGGGGTCCCAGAGAATCTGACTGACCTGCACACCTGCTGTGAGGGCCCGATCCGTGGCGCGCAGCAACTCGTCGCGCACGGTCGGAACCACAGCACCGTAAGTCGCCATCCTGTCCATGGTCTGGCTGTCGCCGCGGCTGTGCATCAGCACATAGGGACACCCCGCTGCCGCCACCAGGGGCAACATCGCCGGATCCCGTCGACCGCCGCTGACATCATTGATCCAGTGGGCGCCGGCCTCCAGAGCCGCTTCGGCCACTGCCGCATGAAAGGTGTCGATCGAGAGCCGCGGCGCGGCGCCCCCCCCCATCGCCTGCAGGATCAGGTCCAGGCTGGGCATCAGCCGCTGCAGCTCCACGTCCGCCCCCACCTCCACAGCTCCTGGGCGGGTGCTCTGGGCGCCGAGATCGAGCAGGTCGGCACCCTGCTTCTCAAGGATCAGGGCCTGGCGCAATGCAGCCTCGGGGGCGAGGAAGCAGCCACCGTCGCTGAAGGAGTCGGGGGTGAGGTTCACGACCCCCATCACAAGCGTGCGTTCGCCCCAGCGCGGCAGCGCCGCCGGCGCGGACCTCATGCCGGCGGCTGGTAGTTGGCAATGCGGGCGAATCCCTGGGGATCGAGGGAGGCGCCGCCCACCAGCACCCCATCAATCTCCGGCTGGGCCATCAGCTGATCGATCGTGGCAGGGTTCACCGAACCGCCGTACTGGACGATCACGCCATCGAAACCCACCCAGCCGCGGATCAGACCACAGATGCGGTTGGCCTCATCGGCGGCGCAGGTCTTGCCGGTGCCGATCGCCCAGATCGGTTCGTAGGCCACGATCAGCCGCTCCGGATCGATGCCCTCGAGGCCCTGCTCCACCTGGCGGTGGATCACCCGCTCGGTTTCGCTGGCCTCCCGCTGGTCGAGGCTCTCGCCCACGCACAGGATCGGGATCAGGCCGGCCGCCTGGGCGGCGCGGGCACGCAGGTTGATCTGCTCGTCGGTCTCGCTGTAGTACTTGCGCGGCTCGCTGTGGCCCACGATCGCGTGGGTCACGCCATGCTCCAGCAGCATCGGCGCCGACACCATGCCGGTGTAGGCCCCCTTGTCTTCCCAGTGCACGTTCTGGGCCGCGATCCGCACGCCGGAGCCAGCCAGGGCGGCACTGAGGGTGGGGATGGCGGTGAAGGGTGGCGCCAGCACCACCTCCCGATCGGCGGGCAGATCCTCCACCGAGGGCCTGAAGACCTCCGCAAAGGCCTGCGCCTCGGCGCAGGTCATGTGCATCTTCCAGTTGCCAGCGATGACGGCCTTACGCACCAGCAGGTCCTCTCGGCGAAGTGAGGCAAACGCTATCTGGCGGTGGGATCGGGCACCACCAGCACCTCCAGCCCATCGATCTCCACGGCATCGCCGAGGGCCAGCTGCCGGCCCCGCCGGGTCTCGATGGCGCCATTCACCCGCACGTCACCGCGCTGGATGCGGAGCTTGGCCTCACCGCCGGTGCCCACCAGCCCCTGCCATTTGAGGAATTGATCAAGCTTCATCGAGTCAGGGGCGGATCGCGGCGGACGATTGATAAGGTTCGCCGATGTTCGCACCCTCGCCGGCCGGCTTCCGGCGTCTCCTGCCCCTGCTGGCGCCCCACCGGAGGCGCCTGATGGCGGGTGGGCTCTGCACCCTGGTCTATGTGGCCTGCTGGCCGTTGCTGGCCTGGCTGGCGGGCCGTCTGATCCCGGCAATCGGCGCCGGCGATTTCCGCCGCGTGCTCGAGTCGATCCTGGCGGCCCTGTCGGTCTTTCTGGTGCAGAAGGCCGCCCAGTTCGGCCAGGACACCCTGCTGGCCGGCCCGGCCCTGCAGGTGAGCCAGGAGCTGCGTCGCCGCCTGTTCTCGCGGCTGCAGCAGCTCGATTTCGGAGCCCTCGAAAAGCTATCGGCCGGCGACCTCACCTACCGGCTCACCGAAGACGCCGACCGCGTCGGCGAGGTGATCTACAAGACCATTCAGGACACCACCCCCAGCGCCCTGCAGCTGGTGGTGGTGCTGGGCTACATGGTGTGGCTCGACTGGCCGCTGGCCCTGGCCACCCTGCTGCTGGCTCCGGTGGTGGCGCTGCTGGTGAGTGTCTTCGGCGCCCGGGTGATGACCGCCGCCGAGCGCAGCCAGAAGCAGGTGAGTGATCTGGCTGCCCTGCTGGGCGAGGCGATCGGCGGGCTGCCCCTGGTGCGCGCCTACGCGGCCGAACCATGGCTGCAGCAACGCTTCGATCGGGAGATCGACCTGCACCGCCGCGCCCGTTACCGAACGCTCCAACTGCTGGCGCTGCAGCATCCGGTGGTGGGCTTTCTTGAAGCCGGCGGCATCCTGGCCGTGCTGCTGATCGGCGCGGCCCGGATCCAGGCCGGTGGCCTCGACAGCCAGGGCTTCAGCAGCTATGTGGCGGCCCTGTTGATGCTGATCGATCCGATCTCGCACCTCACCACCAACTTCAACGAATTCCAGCAGGGCCAGGCCTCGCTGCGGCGGCTGCGGGCGATCGAGGCTGAACCCACCGAGCCACCTGACCATGCCGATGCCCAGCCCCTCGGCCAGGTCCGCGGTGAACTGGTGCTGGATCAGGTGAGCTTCGGCTACCCGGGCGGCAGCACCGTGCTGCACGACCTCGACCTGCGGGTGGAACCAGGACAGGTGGTGGCCCTGGTGGGACCCTCGGGCGCCGGCAAGAGCACCCTGTTCTCGCTGTTGCTGCGGTTCAATGTGGCCGGCACGGGTCAGGTGCTGCTGGACGGCCAGAACCTCGCCAACCTGCGGGCCCGCGAGCTGCGCCAGGCCGTGGCGCTCGTTCCCCAGCAGAGCAGTGTGTTCTCCGGAACCGTGGCCGAAGCGATTGCCTTCGGCCGGCCGGCCAGTCTCGAGCAGATCCAGGCCGCCGCCCACACCGCCAATGCCTCAGGGTTCATCGAGGCCTTACCCCTCGGCTACGCCAGCCGTATCGAGGAGCGGGGCAGCAACTTCTCCGGCGGCCAGCTGCAACGGCTGGCCATCGCCCGCGCGGTGCTGGGCGATCCGGCGGTGCTGTTGCTGGATGAAGCCACCAGCGCCCTGGATGCCGAGGCTGAAGACGCGGTGCAGCAGGGTCTGGAGCAGGCCATGGCCGGGCGAAGCGTGCTCGTGATCGCCCACAGGCTGGCGACCGTGCAGGAAGCCGACAGGATCGTGGTGCTCGATCGGGGCCGCATCGTCGAGCAGGGCAGCCACGCGGAGCTGATGGGGCACGCCGGCCGGTACCGCGAACTCTGCGAACGTCAGTTCATCCATCTCGGATGACGATCAGTGGCATGATCATTTTTGAGCGTCGCGGGTCTGATTCCCTGCTTGCCCAATCGCCATGGATCCCGAGCCGCAGCCTGCCGAGCCCACGCCATCCAACCCCAAGCCAGCGGAACAGCCCCGCAAGCAACTGAAGAAGCCGGTGGCACCCCCGGGATGGGAATACCGGGTGCTGCACGTCAACGTGGACAACAACAGCACCCCAGGACCGCCGAATCCAAAGAAGGACAGTGCCAAGCTGGGGGGCGCTCTGAGTCCGGAATTCCTTAAACGGGAGTTCCCGGATCAGTACAAGAACGCAGACTATAAGGTGATGCACCCAGCCGAACAGCTCCAATTCTTCCTCAACCAGCTGGGTCGTGATCGCTGGGAGTTGGTGGAGGCGGCCCAGGTTGGAACGCTGTTGATGTTCATTTTCAAACGCCCGGCCATCCCTGCCTAAAGTGAGGCCTGATTCAATGGGTTCCCAGTGACCGACTCCAACCTGCAGCAACCTGTGCTGACCTTTGAGGGCAAACGCTATGACCTCAACACCCTGCCCCCGGAGGCGAAGGAGCTGGTGCGGGGCATGCAGGTGGCCGATACACAGCTTCGCATGCACGAAGACACTCTCAAGGTTCTTGCGATTGGACGGCAGTCCATGGCGATGCAGCTCAACGAAAAACTGAAGGAGATCAGTCCGCTCCCCTAGGCTGACCGAGGGAATCGCCGAGGGCGATAGCGGAAAACTGACGCCTTCATCCGATTCACTGACCCTCCCGCCCCATCCAGGCTCCCGTCAGTCAACGAGTTGGACTGACGGGAGCCTGCCCAGCATGGCTTCAATCCTGATCAGCAGAATCTTCGATCACCACGGCATCAAAGTTGTAGCGGCGTGTCAGCTCAAACACCGTGCCGGAGAGCAGCAGCAAGCCGATCAGGTTGGGGATCGCCATCAGACCGTTCAGGATGTCAGCAATCGTCCAGACGATTGAGGTGGTCTGTGCCTGGGCCAGGGCATTGGGGCCAGACTGGGAGCTGATGGCGCCCAGCACCACGGCCACAACCCAGAGGTAGCGGAAGGGCTTGATGCCTCGCACTCCCACCAGGAATTCGAGGCAGCGTTCGCTGTAGTAACCCCAGCCCAGAATGGTGGTGGCGGTGAAGAACACCGTGCCGAAGGTCACCAGCCACATGCCACCTGGCATCCCCCAGTCGAAGGCACTCATGGTGAGCGCCACACCGGTTTCGCCGGATTCATAGGCGCCGCTCATCACAATCACCAGGGCCGTCATCGTGCACACCACGATGGTGTCGATGAAGGTGCCCAGCATGGCAATGCTGCCTTGCAGCACCGGATCACCGGGCTTGGCGGCTGCCTGGGCAATCGGTGCCGTACCGAGACCGGCTTCATTGGAGAAGATGCCGCGGGCGATGCCCTTCTGGATCATCACCCCCAACGCACCACCGGCCATGGACTGAGCGGTGAAGGCATCCGAGAGAATGGTCCCGAAGGCCATCGGGATGCGGTCGTAATTGCCCACCAGGATCACGATCCCGCCCAGCACGTAGACGATCGCCATGAAGGGCACCACCACCTCGGTGACCCTGCCGATCCGCTCGATGCCGCCGATCAGCACCAGAAAGGTGATGGCACCCATCACCACGCCGGTGACCAGCTCCGGCACCCCCATCGACTTGTGCAGGGCGAGGGCAAGCTCATGGGACTGCACACTGTTGCCGATGCCGAAGCCGGCCAGGGTGCCGAAGATGGCAAACAACGCCCCAAGCCAGGCCCAGCGCGGACCCAGACCGTTGCGAATGAAGTACATCGGCCCTCCCACGTGCTCACCGAGCTCGTCAACCTCGCGGTAGTGCACCGCCAGCAACGATTCGGCGTATTTGGTGGCCATGCCCACCAGGGCGATCAGCCACATCCAGAACACCGCCCCGGGCCCGCCCGTTGCGATGGCGCCGGCGACCCCGGCCACGTTGCCGGTGCCGATCGTGGCAGCAAGGGCGGTGGTGAGGCTCTCGAAGGCATTCACATCGCCCTCTCCCTTGGTGTTACCGATCGAGGCAATGGCCTGCCGGAAACCGAAGCCGATGCGGCGGAGGGGCATGAAGCCCAGTCCCACCATCAGATAGAGGCCGGTGAGGCCGATCAGCCACAACGTGATCGGACCCCAGACAATGCCGTTGATCTGGTCGAGAACCTGCAAGACAGGGGAGGACGCACGTGCGCCGATGGTCTCACGGGCACTGCCCAGTGGCCAGCCATCCCTCAGGCGAGAGGTTGCAGATCCTCGAATCGGAAGCTCTGACGGCCGGAATCGCCCTCAGAATCCGTTTCGATCACACGTTCGCCCAGCACCCAGGGGCCCGCCTCTGTGAGAGGCACAAAGGTATCGGTGAAACGGCTGAGGCCACCACGGAGGGCACCCGTGGCGGGATCGCTGTATTGGCTGGTGTATTGGTGGCTGAGATAGCCATGGCCGGTGTCGGTGGTGCTTTCGGTGAAGATCGTCACAACGGTGCCGTGGATGTGGCGGTGCACCATGGTCACCACCCGGTCCTTGATGCGGTAGCGGTCGCCCTCCCCCTTGCCGCCCACGATCACCTCGGTACCCACGGCATCAGTGTCACCGGCGGTGAAGGTGTTGGCGCCGTGGGTCTGCTCGAAGCTGCGGCGCACCCGGTGGATCGCCACCTCCCACAGCTGGGAGGCCACGGCCTTGTGCACCTCCTCATCGTCGAAGCCCTCCACCGTGGCCTTCAGATCGGCACCCACCGTGAAGCTGCCCTCCAGCCGCCGCTCGCCCTGCTCCCACACACAGCGGCCGCGGTAGCCGCCGAAGCCGGGATCCCAGGTGTAGCGGTTCTCGTAGGCGGCCCGGAAGGCGGCGGTGCAATCGCTGCCCGGGGCAGGCACGCTACCGCCGGCCACAGCGGGGTTGGAAGCGGCGGTCGAAACGGCGGAGGTCGCGGGCGCGGGGCTGGAGGCCAGGGTCATGGGCGGCGGGAGATGGTGGCCAAACCCTACCCAGGCCGGCAGCGGCCGGTGTTGAGGCCTGCTGCGGCCAGTGCCAGTGCTCAGGCCACAGGCGCCGCGACCCGGTGAATGTCCTGCAGGGCCGTCACCTCAAGCGTCTGCTGTTGCAACGCCGCGATCGCCTCCACCGCAGCCAGTCCACCGGCCAGAGTAGTCACCGTCGGTACGGCGTAATCAAGCGCCGCCCGGCGCAGGTAGGTGTCGTCGTGGGCGGCCTGCCGCCCGATCGGCGTGTTGATGATCAGCTGGATCCGGCCAGAGCGGATCGCATCCTCGATGTTGGGCCTGCCCTCGTGCACCTTCAGCACCCGCTCCACCGGCAGGCCGCCGTCTTCCAGGGCGGCGGCGGTGCCGCTGGTGGCGATCAGGGAGAAGCCGAGCCCATGCAGGCTCCGGGCCACCGGCAGCAGGCCGGCCTTGTCGCGGTCATGGGTGGAGAGGAACACACTCCCACCCGTGGGCAGGGCATCGCCGGCGGCGATCTCGGCCTTGGCGTAGGCCATGCCGAAGCTGCGGGCGCTGCCCATCACCTCGCCGGTGGAGCGCATCTCGGGTCCCAGCACGGTGTCGGATCCAGGGAACCGTTTGAACGGCAGCACCGCTTCCTTGACGCTCTGCAGCGGCGGCACCGGTTCGGTGGTGAGGCCGAGATCCGCCAGGGTGCGGCCGGCCATCAGCTGGCTGGCCACCTTGGCGAGGGCCACACCGGTGGCCTTGGCCACGAACGGCACCGTGCGGGAGGCGCGCGGGTTGGCTTCGATGATGTACACGGTCTGGCCTGACGCGGCATCCCCCTGCACGGCGAACTGCAGGTTGATCAGGCCGCACACCTCGAGAGAACGGGCCAGGGCCACGGTCCACTGGCGGATGGTGGCCAGGGCCTCGGCACCGAGGGTGCGCGACGGCAACGCGCAGGCGGAATCGCCGGAGTGGATGCCGGCCGGCTCGATGTGCTCCATCAGGCCACCGATCACCACCCGGCCCTCCCGGTCGCAGAGGGCATCGACATCCACCTCCGTGGCGTTCTCGAGGTACTGATCGATCAGCACCGGATGGTCGGGAGACACCTGCACCGCCTCGACCATGTAGCGGTTGAGCTCGCTCTCATCGGCCACCACCTCCATGGCCCGCCCGCCCAGCACGTAGCTGGGGCGCACCACCACCGGGTACCCCACCCTGGCAGCCACGGCCCGGGCCTCGGCATCGGTGCGGGCCAGGCCGTTGCGGGGCTGGCGCACCTCCAGCTGGCGCAGGATCGCCTCGAACTGCTCACGGTCTTCGGCGCGGTCGATCGATTCCGGTGAGGTGCCCCAGATGCGGGTGCCGGTGGCGGCGCCCTCGGGGCTGTTCAGCCAATGGAGCAGGGGGATCGCCAGCTTGAGTGGCGTCTGGCCGCCGAACTGCACGATCACTCCCTCCGGCTTCTCGGCCTCGATCACGTTGAGCACGTCTTCGAAGGTGAGGGGTTCGAAGTAGAGCCGGTCGCTGGTGTCGTAATCGGTGGACACCGTTTCCGGGTTGCTGTTCACCATCACCGTGGCGAAACCGGCCTCCTGCAGGGCAAAGGAGGCATGCACACAGCAGTAGTCGAACTCAATGCCCTGGCCGATGCGATTGGGGCCGCCGCCGAGGATCATCACCTTGCGGCGGGTTTCAGGCTGCACCTCGTCTTCCGGTGGCACCAGCTGCAGCGAACCGTCGGCGGCGATGCGTTCCAGGGGGCGCTCGTAGGTGGAGTAGTGGTACGGGGTGCTGGAGGCGAATTCGGCGGCGCAGGTATCCACCGTCTTGAACACGGCCCGCACCCCCAGTGCCTGGCGATGACGCCGCACCGCCAGCTCCTCGCTGCCGGTGGCCCAGGCGATCTGGCGATCGGAGAAGCCCAGCTGCTTGAGCTCCAGCAGAGCGGCGGCATCGAGCTGCTCCAGCCGACGACCCTGCAGCAACCGGCCTTCGGCGTCGACGATGCCGCGCAGCTTGGCCAGGAACCAGGGGTCGATCGCGGAAAGCTGATGAATGTCCGCGTCGCTGCGGCCGGCGCGCATGGCGTCGCGCACGGCGAAGATCCGTTCGGGGGTGGGGGTGCGCAGGGCCCGCTCCAGCTCGGTGCTTTCCAGCTGCCGCTCGGGCCGGTCGCAACCCCAGCCGGCATGGCCGGTCTCAAGGGAACGCAGGGCCTTCTGGAACGACTCCTCGAAGCAACGGCCGATCGCCATCGCCTCCCCCACCGATTTCATCGAGGTGGTGAGCACCGGCGAACTGCCCCGAAACTTCTCGAAGGCAAAACGCGGAATCTTGGTCACCACGTAGTCGATCGTGGGCTCGAAGCAGGCCGGTGTGGCACCGGTGATGTCGTTGATGATTTCGTCGAGGGTGTAGCCCACCGCCAGGCGGGCGGCGATCTTGGCGATCGGGAAGCCGGTGGCCTTGGAGGCCAGGGCGGAGGAACGGCTGACGCGGGGATTCATCTCGATCACCACCACATCGCCGTTGGCGGGATTGATCGCGAACTGGATGTTGCTGCCGCCGGTGTCGACCCCGATCTCGCGGATGATCGCGATCGACTGATCGCGCAGCCGCTGATACTCCCGGTCGGTGAGGGTCTGGGCCGGCGCCACCGTGATCGAATCGCCGGTATGCACCCCCATCGGATCGAGGTTCTCGATCGAGCAGACGATCACCACGTTGTCGGCGGTGTCGCGCATCACCTCCAGCTCGAACTCCTTCCAGCCCAGCAGCGACTTCTCGATCAGGATCTGGGAGACGGGGCTGGCCTCCAGGCCGCTCTTGCAGAAGGCGCGGAATTCATCGGGGTTGTAGGCAATGCCGCCACCGGAGCCGCCCAGGGTGAAGGCGGGGCGGATGATGCGCGGGTAGCCACCGATCTCCTCGCCTACGGATTCGGCCTCCTCCAGGCTGGTGGCGATGCCGGAGGGGCACACGGCCACGCCGATCCGCTCCATCGCCTGCTTGAACAGGTCGCGGTCTTCGGCCTTCTCGATCGCTTCGAGGTTGGCGCCGATCAGCTCCACCCCGTAGCGCGCCAGGGTGCCGTCGCGGGCGAGGGTCACCGCCAGGTTGAGGGCGGTCTGGCCGCCCATGGTGGGCAGCAGGGCATCGGGCCGCTCGATCTCGATCACCCGAGCCACCACCTCGGGGGTGAGCGGCTCGATGTAGGTGCGATCCGCCATGTCCGGATCGGTCATGATCGAAGCCGGGTTGCTGTTCACCAGCACCACCTCGAACCCCTCGGCCCGCAGGGCCTTGCAGGCCTGGGTGCCGGAATAGTCGAACTCGCAGGCCTGACCGATCACGATCGGCCCCGAGCCCAGCAGCAGGATGCGACGCAGGTCCGTGCGGCGGGGCATGGGGGGGCGATGGCCAAACGGGCTCAGCCTCTCATGGGCCCTGGCTGGTTCCCGTGCTGGATGGCACCAATATCACCTTGAGCCAGGCCCTCGCTAACGTGGAATCAGGATCCACTGGTGCGTCTGTCGATGAGTGAACTCCAGCGCCTGAAGGGGCAGCTGCCACCGGAAATGCAGAGCTGGGTGTTCGTGGAAGCGGCCGCCTCCGCCGATCCACCCCTGATCACCATCGAGGAGATCGGTCGTGACGAGGTCGAGATCCAGGTCGACCTGGAGAGCTGGGACCAACTGGCCCTCGACCACCGCAACCTGCTTTTCTGGCATGAGGTGGGCCGCATCCAGAACGATGCCGTTCCCCGCGATGGCTGGGAAATGGCGGCCCTGGCCATCGGCCTCGGCGGCGCCATCGGCGAACTCTGGGTGCAGGACGGCCTGCTGCTGCTGATGGCCCTGGGCCTCTCCGGCTTCGCCGGCTACCGGCTCTACCTGAAGAACAATTCCGAAAAGCGCCTGCAGGACGCCATCGCGGCGGATGAGCGGGCGATTGACCTGGCCACCCGCTTCGGCTACAGCCTGCCCAACGCCTACAAGAGCCTCGGCGGTGCCCTCAAGGTGCTGGTGGAGCAGACCCGCAAGAAGAAAAAGCGCGGCTTCTACGAAGACCGGCTCGAAGCCCTGCGCAAGAGCGCCGAGCGGGCCCGCGCCGAGATGGCCCAGCAGCAGGGGTCCCGTCAGTCCGTCACCAGCGAGAACGTCTATGGCTGAAGCCTCCGCCCCAGCACTCAGCACCATCGACCCCCAGGACAGTGAGGCCCTGGCCCGCCTGGCCGCTGACGCCTGCGACGACCGCAAGGCCGTGGACATCCGCCTGATCCGGGTCGATGAAGTGTCATCGCTGGCCGACTGGTTCGTGATCTGCAGCGGTCTGTCGGACGTGCAGGTGCGTGCCATCGCCCGCTCAGTGGAAGACCGGCTCGAAGCCGAGGCGGGCCGTCTGCCGTTGCGCCGTGAGGGCCAGGCCGAAGGACGCTGGGTGCTGATCGATTACGGCGAGGTGATCGTGCATGTGCTCACCCCGGACGAGCGCAGCTTCTACGACCTGGAAGCGTTCTGGGGCCACGGCGAACAGCAGCGCTATCTAGGCTCTGCGCAGCTTTCGGCGTCCTGACGGACGCATCACGTCCGATGGCTGGCCCGGCGATCGACACCCCCTGTCCGGTGCCGCCGGAACAGCGTCCGCTGGAGGAGTACGGCCAGCTCTGCCGCTCCTGGTTCTTCGCCTGGCCGTCCAACGATCTGGCCGGTCTGCTGCGGCCCCTGGCGATCAGCTGGCTGCTGGTGGCACCGCTCACCCTGCTGATCGCCAGCGGCAGTGTGCCCCTGCGCCATGACCCGCCGCGGTTGATCCTCTCGGGCCTGGTGGCGGCGGTGGTGGTTCCCCTGCTGCTGCTGCTGCGCCAGTGGCTGGGCTGGACCTACGTGCACAAGCGGCTGCTCTCGGAGCGGGTGGAGTACGAGGAATCCGGCTGGTACGACGGCCAGGTCTGGGAAAAGCCGCTGGCCTGGCGAAGTCAGGATCTGCTGGTCTCCAAGCACCAGGTGCGGCCGGTGCTGCGGCGGCTGCAGCAGGCGTTGGCCCTGGCCGCTGGCCTGCTGTTATGCGGGACCAGCCTCTGTCAGGCTCTCTGAACCTCTGCCGGGCACCCGCAGGCCGGAGGTGTTCACCCGCTGATTCATGACGTCCGCATGACTCTGTCCTCCAGCTTCGGCAGCTCCCGTCCCGGGATTCCGCCCCTGGAGGTGCGCCTCCTGCGGGAGGGGATTCCGGAATCCAGCCACCGGGTTCACGCCGTGGTGTGCGATCAGCGCGGCCGGGTGCTGATGCGGGCAGGCGACCCCCAGCGGCTCAGCTTCATGCGCTCGGCCCAGAAGCCGTTCCAGGCCACCGTGTTCGTGAGCTGCGGCGCCGCCGACATGGGGGACAGCAGTGATCGGAGCCTGGCCATCGCCTGTGCGTCCCATGCCGGCACCCCCGCCCATGCCCGCGAGGCCTTCAGGCTGCTCTGGCAGGCGGACCTGGAAACCGAGCAGCTGCAGTGCCCCGTTCCGGCGGGCGCCACCAGTCCGCTGGAACACAACTGTTCCGGCAAACATGCCGCCTTTCTGGCCGCCTGCCGGCGCATGGGCTGGTCGCGCGAGACCTACCTGCTCGATGACCATCCCCTGCAGCAGGAGGTGCGCAAGCGGGTGGCGGAGCTGCTGGCCCTGCCTGCGGCCGAGCTGGTGTCGGCGCGGGACGACTGCGGCGCCCCGACCCTGCAGCTGCAGCTGGCCCAGATGGCCCTGTTGTTCGCCCACCTGGGAGCCTCGCAGCAGCCCGACCTGGAGCGGCTCTCGCGGGCGATGCTGGCTCACCCCGAGCTGGTGGCCGGCGAAGGCCGCTTCGACACCGAACTGATGCGCCACAGCCACGGCCAGGTGGTGAGCAAAGGTGGCGCCGAGGGCATCCAGTGCCTCAGCCGCGTGGGGGAGGGCCTGGGCGTGGCGATCAAGGTGGAAGACGGCTCCTCCCGCGCCAAGCACGCCGTGGCGCTGCACCTGCTCGAACAGCTCGACTGGCTGATGCCCATGACCCTCGATGAATTGCGGGGCCGCTTCCTGCAACCCGCGCCGCACCTCCAGCTGCAGGTGAACGGCGAACTGCGCTTTGACTGAGCGGTGCTGCGACTGAGCCACGCTGCAACTGTGCTGCCGGGCGGGGCATCAGGGGCTCCAAGGTTCAGGGCGGACACCCCAGGTGTTATCTTTCTTGGGTCGCCGCGGGGTAGAGCAGTCTGGTAGCTCGTCGGGCTCATAACCCGAAGGTCGCGAGTTCAAATCTCGCCCCCGCCACCAACTTGACGATCTCAATCAAGCTCTCGGATTCCCGAGAGCTTTTTTTGTATTCAGCCCCTTCCTGGTTTCATCCCTCCCCCCTCCAACCCTCCAGAACACCGTGAGCGAATTCCACCAAGCCGTGCTGCTGTTCAGCCTTGGGGGAGTCGTCACCCTGGCCACGGTGGTGATGATCCTGCGGGGACATTGGTACTGGCGGGGCCGCGATCCTTTCGACCCCTCCTGATCTGCTGATCTGATCCACTGATCTGATCCGATCTGCTCTGACGATCTGATCCGCCGCTCCGTGCTCTCCCACCCCGTTCGCCCCGCACCATGACCGACACGCCCCTGCTGGACCCGGGCATCGCCTGGTTCCTGCTGATCGCCTTCTCGGTGCTCTGGATCAGCCTGGGGATCTGGTGGGGCCGCCGCGGATCCGGCGGCGATGCGGACGACTACCTGCTGGCCGGCCGCAACATCGGTCTGGCCCTGAGCACGGCCACGCTGATGGCCAGCTGGGTGACGGGCAACACCACCCTGGCGGCCCCGGAGGTGGGCTACACCCTTGGTCTCTGGGGCATGTTCGGCTACGCCCTGGCCGGCCTGGGGCTGCTGCTGTTCGCCCCCCTGGCGATCCGGATCAAGCGGGTGATGCCCACGGCCCGCACCAGCGGCGACTTCGTGCGGCTGCGCTACGGCCGGTTGGTCTGGGCCGTGTTTCTGGTGATCACCATGGTGTACACCGCCGGCTTCCTGATCACCCAGGGCATGGGGGCGGGCCTGCTGCTGCAGGCGCTCTCGGGCTTCGATTACCGGCTCGGGATGCTGGTGGTGATCGGTGTGTCGACCGTCTACACCCTGTTCGGCGGCATGCGCGCCGTGGTGGGCACGGACTTCATCCAGTCGCTGCTGATCATGGCGATCCTGGTGGTGGTCGCCGTGCTGGGGTACAGCCACTTCGGCGCCGGCGAGATCTATGCGCGCCTGGCCAGCGATCACCCCTCCCGCCTCAACCTGCTGCTGCCGGCGGGCCTGCTGTTCGCCTGGAACACGGGCCTGTTCAGCATGGGAGAGGTGTTTCACAACAACATCTGGTGGTCGCGCGTGTTCGCCAGCCGCGAATCGGTGGTGTTTCGCTCCTTTGTGTTCGGCGGCTTCGCCTGGTTCACCGTGCCGATCGTGACCGGCTCGATCGCCCTGATGGCCCTGGCTCAGAACTTCGAGGTGCCGCAGGTGAACATGGTGTTTCCGATCGTGGCCGCCAAATTGCTGGGTTCGGCCGGCGCCATGATGGTGTTCGTGATCATCTTCTCCTCGCTCACCTCCACCCTCGATTCGCTGCTGGCCTCCACCGCCGATCTGCTGGCCGAGGATGTGTACGTCAAGATGCTGCGGCCCGAGGCCAGTGATGCCGAGGTGAAGCGCGCGGCCCGCCAGATCGTGGTGGGGCTGGGCCTGGTCACGGTGCTGCTCTCCTGGAACTACATCACCTCGATGTACCAGTTGCTGCTGTTCACCGGAGCGCTGGTGGCCTCCACGATCTGGCCGATCGCCTGCGGGCTCTACTGGAAAACGGCGAACCGCACGGCCGCCCTGCTGGCGATGCTGATCGGGTCGGCGGTGGGGCTGACGGCCTACGTGCTGATCGCCCCCTACTGCGCTGCCCTGCTCTCGGCCAGCGTCTCGGCGCTGGTGATGGTGGTCGGCACCCGCCTGGCCCCGGAGACGTTCGACTGGCGAACCCTGGCCCGCACCTGATCACCGGCTCCCTTCTTCCGCCATGGAACGCTTCCCATCCATTGATCCCCTTGCAGGGCCACTCAGCCGCACCCCCCATCCATCCCCTCGGCGCCAGCTCTCGAGGCGCGGCGGCGTGGCGGCCGGCCTTCTCGTCGCCGGCGTCTGGGGGCTGGCCAACCTGGCCGGCAGGGCGGCGGCATCCCCTGCCACCCCTGACGACGCTCCGCAGCTGCTGGCCGGCAGCCTGCTGTTCCAGCTGATCGTGCAAGGCAGCATCGTCGGCCTGCTGGCCGCCACCTTGATCCTGGTGGGCATCTGGCTGCATGAACTGCGCCACGGCCGCGTCTGGTAAGGCGTTTCGGGCCGGAGCTGGTCACACAACAGTCGGCAGCAAAAACGAAAAACAATCACAAAAGCCCCGGGTGCGTTACATCGGCTCCCACCACGGGGGCGCCAGGTGTGGAACGATCGATCAGGCGCACGAAACGGGGTGACAGCACTGCAGCGACGGCGAACCGAACTGATCGACGCGACCCAGTTCGACCGCCACTGCCCGGACGTGTACGGCAGCGCCCACCCCAAGGCGCTGCTGGCCAGCATCCCTGAGATCGGCGAGCCGCTGCAGCCCCTGGCCACGCAGCACGTGATCGCCAGCGGCCAGTTCGAGGCGGGCACCCTGCTGCAGCTGTTCCGGCTGGCGGCCAAGTTCGAGAGCAATCCAGAGCGCTATATCCGCATCAACAAGCCGCTCACCGGCAAGATCCTGATCAACGCCTTCTTCGAGCCCAGCACCCGCACCCGCCTCTCCTTCGCCAGTGCCTGGCACCGCCTCGGCGGCGAGACGATCACCATCGGTGACCGCTCCACCACCGGCATCGCCAAGGGTGAGTCCTACGCCGACATCGGCGAGATGTTCAACCACTACGGCGACTGCGTGGTGCTGCGCGACTCGGTGGAAGACTCGGTGTATCAGATGACCCGCTCCCTGCGGATCCCGATCATCAACGCCGGCAACGGCACCGATGAGCATCCCACCCAGGCGATGGCGGATCTGTACACGATGTTCAAGTGGCGGCCCGAGCTCTGCCAGGCCACCGTGCCCGCCAGTGCCCAGGTGCGGATCGGCATCGTGGGGCTGCCGAACCGGATGCGAACGGTGCGGAGCCTGCTGCGCACCCTGGCCCATTTCCCCACCATGGCCAGTGAGGTGGTGATCTTCCACGACCCGGGCCTCTCCTCCGAGCAGATCTTCGATCCGGGGCAGCGGGAGGAACTGGAGGAAGCCGGGCTGATGCTGAGCACCAGCACCGACCTGCGCAGCGAGCTGGGCGAGCTGGATGTGATCTACATCAACGCCATCGCCTGGGTGGGCGACGGCTACGAGACCCATGGCCGCAGCTTCCGGCTGACCGCCGATCTCCCCCTCAAGCCGGGCGCGATGGTGCTGCATCCACTGGCCCGCGGCGAGGAGCTCTGCACCAGCCTCGACCGCACACCCCACAACTGGTACTTCTCCCAGGCCCGCGGCGCCGTGTTCGTGCGCATGGCCCTGCTCACCTGCATGGTGGAGCGCACCGAGCGTGTGCTCGACGTGATCTGACCTGACCAGCCCAACCGGCCACTCCGGCCAATCACTCCCCACACGCCAACCCAGAGAGGAACGAATCCATGTGCGGCATCGGCGGCATCGTCCATCGCCATCGCGACCAGCCGGTCGATCCCCAGGTCCTGGTGAACATGGCGGCGATCCAGTTCCACCGCGGCCCGGATGGCTTCGGCTACGAAGTGCTCAACGACGCCGGCGTGGGCTTCTGCCATGCGCGCCTCTCGATCATCGATCTCAATGAGCAGCGGGCCCGTCAACCGTTCCTCTCCGAGGACGGCCGGGTGCTGATGGCCCACAACGGCGAGTTCTACGACTTCCAGCGCATCCGCGCCCGCCTGGAGGCGGAGGGGGTGCGCTTCACCACCAAGAGCGACTCGGAGATCCTGCTGCGGCTCTACCTGCGCGACGGCCTCGCCAGCACCCTGCCCCAGCTGCGCGGTGAGTTCGCCTTCGCCCTCTACGACCGGGACGACGACAGCCTCACCCTGGTGCGCGACCGCTTCGGCATCAAGCCCCAGTACTGGTGTGAAACCGACGACGGCATCGTGTTCGGATCAGAGCTGAAGGTGCTGTTCGCCCATCCGGCGGTGCAGCGGCGCTTCAGTGCCACCGGCCTGTTTCACCAGCTGATGCAGACCATGGTGCCCGGCACCACCGCCTTCGAAGGGATCCACCAGGTGAAGCCCGGCCACCTGGTGCGGATCAGCCGGCGCGAGGGGGGTGAGCTGACCATCACCGATCAGCGCTACTGGGATGTGGACTTCCCCAGGAGCCACGACCGCGACCGGGGCCGCAGCGAGCACGAGCATGTGGATGCCGTGCGTGAGGCCCTGCTCGAAGCGGTGGAGGCGCGGATGGTGGCGGACGTGCCGGTGGGTTGCTACCTCTCCGGCGGCATCGATTCCTGCTCGATCCTGGGGCTGGCGGCAGCGATCAGCCAGAACCCGGTGAAGGCGTTCACGATCGGCTTCGACGACAGCCGCTACGACGAAACGCCGATCGCCCGGGAGATGGCCGAGGCCACGGGCGCCGAGCAGGACGTGATGACCCTGGCGGCCGAGGATCTCTACGGCCACCTCGAGGCCACGATCTGGCACACCGAACGCACGATCTACAACACCCTGGCGGTGGCCAAGTACCTGATGAGCCGCCACGTGCATGCGGTGGACTACAAGGTGGTGATGACCGGCGAAGGCTCCGATGAGCTGTTCGGCGGCTACCCGGCCTTCCGCCGCGACATGTTCCTGCACGGCCTCGACGACCTGCCGCCGCAGGAGCGGCGGGAATGGGAGGAGGCTCTGCAGGAGAGCAATGCCCTGGTACAAGGGGCGATGCTGGCCGCTGACGCGGTGGAGGATCCCGCCCTTGAGGCCGTGGTGGGCTTCACCCCCAGCTGCCTGCAGCCCTGGCTGGCCTGCGCGCCCCTGGTGCCGCCGTTGCTCCATCCGGAGCTGCGGCAGGAGCTGGAGGGATACCGGCCCGGCGCCGCCATCGCCGCCACCCTCGATGGCGACCAGCTCGAAGGGCGCCATGCCCTCGACAAGGCCCAGTACGTGTGGATCAAGACCATGCTCGAGGGCCAGATCCTCACCTGGGGTGGCGACCGGGTGGACATGGCCAACTCGATGGAGGCCCGCCCGGCCTTCCTCGATCACCACCTGGCCGCCGTGGCGGTGCAGGTGCCACCGGAGCTGCGCATCAAGGGCCGCACCGAAAAATACGTGCTGCGCGAAGCCATGCGCGGCCTGCTGCCGGAGGTGCTCTACAAACGCGAGAAGTTCGCCTTCATGGCGCCACCGGCCCACACCGATGCGGCGAAATGGGGGCGGATGATGGAACTGGCGGATCGCTACCTCAGCGACGCGGCGATCGAGGCGGCTGGGCTGTTGAGCGTGGAGGGGGTGAGGGCCCTGTTCGCCCGCCACGAAGACCCGAGCACGACCGCCGCCGAGCGGGTGCAGATGGATGCCGTGATCAACCACCTGCTCGGAGTGCAGATCATGCACCGCTTCTTCATCGCCGACGATGTTCCGGCAAGGGCAAGGGCTGAAGCCGATCGGCTCGGCTGGACGGTGTAAGGGGGCTCAGGGGGACTGTGAGCCCTGCTCAAGCCACCCGCCGCCGCAGTCCGGGCCAGCTCCAGCGACGGCGGGCGGGACGGATCGGCTCCACGGCCGAAAGGCCAGCTGTCTCGCGCTCAGCAGGTGCAGGAGCTGGTGGCACGGCAGCCGTATGGCTGGAGGGCACCGCGACCAGCGGCGGGAACGCACTGGTGGGCGCAGGCAGGCTGGCCAGCACCGGCAATGTGTCGCGGAAGGAGGTGTAGTAGTGCTGCGTGGTTTCCGCCAGGATCTCCCGCAGGGCCACCAGGGGATCGGGGTGGTGGTCGACGCGGAAATCGTGCAGGGGATAGAGCTCCTGGTGCATCACATACAGCGCTGCCGACTGACGGCCGCGGTGATCGCCACCGGCCGCCTCACCGGCCTCCAGGGCCCGCATCAACCGCTCGCTGAAGGGCAGATCGGCAGCCAGGGCAGCCTCATAGGCCGCGGCCATAGCCTGCAGGGGTTCGGGCCCGGTGAGGAAATTTCCCGCCACCGAATAGCCCTCACCGGTGTGATGACCCGCCCAGCCACCGCAATGGGCGCCGGTCCAGGCGGCCGCCCGGCCGTCGGCGTCGACCAGATGCACCTGGCGATGGTCGCGGCCCGGATCGTCCTGCATCAGGGAGTCGAGCACCGTCTGGGCAACGGAGACAGGCTGGGAGGTGCCCCGCAGCAGGGTGAGACGATCCAGACCCCAGGGACCGAGCAGGGGATTGGTCGACGACTGGGTGGCCACAGCTCCCACACCAGCGCGGGCATGGGGCACGAGAGAACCCACCGCCAGGTGCTTGGTGGCAACGGCTACGCCGGTCATGCCGGTGGACGGATCCCAGGCGACGATCGAGTAGGTCATCGGGGGCGGGAGGGGCGTTCCCGGGCCAGAAATGAATGGAAATGAGATTAGGTAAATCTGCTGGTGGCGCTGTCGTCGTCGCCACCATCGGAGCTACCAGCAGAGCCACCAGCGCAACCACCAGCGGAGCAGCGCAACAGCGGCCTCCAGAGCCCAGCGGGTTCCAGACCCGAATCCAGACCTGATCAAGACTGGATTCAGACCAGAATCAAGAGCAACGATCGAGAGCAGCTTCAGCTCCGCCGCCGCCGCGTTCCTTGACCCTCTCCACCGACCCCCGATCCGGCCAGCTCCTGGCCGGCGCCCATCCCTCCGGATCCGGCCTGCCCATGGCCGGCCCCGAGCTCCTGCCGATGCTGTCGATCGATGGCGCCCGCCTGGCGGCCCGCCTCGAGCAGCTGGGCACGATCGGCCGGCAACCCTCCGGCGCGATCCGGCGGCTGGCCTTCAGTCCGGAAGACCTGCAGGCCCGCGCCCTCGTGCAGGGCTGGATGGAGGAGGCCGGCCTGGAGGTGCGGATCGATGCGGCCGGCAACCTGATCGGCCGGCTGGCGGGCCGGTCGCCGCAGCGGGGCTGCCTGGCCACCGGCTCCCACATCGACACCGTGCCCTCCGGCGGCCTCTACGACGGCGCCCTGGGGGTGATGGGCGGCCTCGAGGTGGCCCAGACCCTGCAGGAGGCGGGGGTGCAGCTGGAGCATCCGCTCGAGGTGATCGTCTTCGCCGATGAGGAGAACACGATGGTGGGCTGCAAATCGATGGTGGGGCGGGCTCCCGCCGAAGCGGAGGCCTACCGCACCACGATCGGTGAGCCGATCGCCACCTGTCTGGAGCGGATCGGCGGCGACTGGCAGCAGCGCAGCACCGCCCAGCGGCGCCCCGAAGACCTCGCCTGTTTCCTGGAGCTGCATGTGGAGCAGGGGGGCGTGCTCGAGGCAGTGGGCAAGCAGATCGGCGTGGTGGAAGGGGTGGTGGGGCAGCAGCGCTACACCATCACGGTGGACGGCCAGGCCAACCATGCCGGCACCACGCCGATGGGGATGCGCCGCGATGCGCTCACCACCGCCGCCCAGCTGATCCTGGCGATCGAAGACATGGCCCGCCATTTCCCCGGCGATCCGGTGGCCACGGTGGGCAAGCTGCAGGTCTGGCCCAACGCGGCCAACATCGTGCCGGGGCGGGTGGAGATGACGCTGGACATGCGCGATCTCTCCCACGACGTGATCAACCACATGCGCGCCCACCTGCAGCGCAAGATCGAGAACATCGCCGTGGCCAGCCGCACCCGGATCGCCCTGGAGCCGCAGTTCGTGGTCGATCCCACTCCAGCGGCGGCGGCCATCCAGGAGGTGATCGTGCAGAGCTGCGAGGCGCTCGGCTACAGCCACACCCACCTGCCGAGCCGCGCCAGCCACGACGCCCAGGAGATGGGCCGTCTCACCCTGATGGGCATGGTGTTCGTGCCCAGCCGCGACGGCGTCAGCCATTCGGCCCAGGAATTCACCTCGCCGCAGCAGTGCGCCGACGGGGTGCAGGTGCTGCTCGACAGCCTGCTGCGCCTCGATCGGCAGCTGGCCTAGCAGTAGTTTCGCCGCAGCGATTCCCGCCGCCCCTTGGTGCCGGCCTCCTCTTCCCCCGAACCCTTGGACGCGATCGTGGTGGGGTCGGGGGCCACCGGTGGGGTGGCGGCGATGGTGCTGGCGGAAGCCGGCGCCAGGGTGCTGGTGCTCGAGGCCGGCCCCGATCTCAGCCCGCGCCAGGCCCTGGGCAGCGAACCGGCCAACAGCCTGCGGCGGATCAGCAGCCTGATGGCCGGCAGCCAGCGCCGGCAGGCCGAGCACCCGGGCTACTGGAAGGCCAACCCACGGCTCTACGTGGATGAGCGGGCCCTGCCCTACAGCACGCCGCCGGATCGACCCTTCCTCTGGAGCCGCGGCCGCCAGGTGGGCGGCAAGAGCCTCACCTGGGGCGGCATCACCCTGCGGCTGTCGGAGGCGGAATTCCGGGCTGCCGAACGGGATGGCCACGGCCCCTGCTGGCCGATCGGCAGCCGCGATCTCGATCCGTACTACAGCCGGCTGGAGCGGTTTCTGGGGGTGCACGGCGGCCGCGATGGCCTGCCCCAGCTCCCCGATGGCGACACCCGGCCTCCCCTGCCCCTCACCCCGGCGGAACGGCACCTGGGCACCTGCCTCGGGCGCGACCTGGCCCTGCCCCTGATCTGCTCGCGCGGTTTTGCCCTGCACCGGCCCAGCCCGGAGAAGGCCTGGCCCGCCTCCAGCTCGCCCGGCGGTGCCCTGGCCCGGGCCCTGGCGACGGGACGCGTGCAGCTGCGCAGCGAGGCGGTGGTGAGCCACGTGGAGCTCGACGCCGGCGGCAACCGCGCCGAAGCGGTTGTGTTCCTCGATGGCCGCAGCGGCAACCTGCAGCGCGAGACGGCGCGGCTGGTGGTGCTGTGCGCCTCCACGATCGAAACGCTGCGGATCCTGCTGCACTCCAGCGAGGAGCAGCGCTGCGGCGGTCTGGTGGATCCCTCCGGCACGTTGGGGCGCTACCTGATGGATCACATCTCCACCAGCCGCTTCTTCTCGATCCCCGACCAGCCAGCGCCCGAGGGTCCCACGGAATTGTCGGGGGCGGGTAGCTGCTTCATCCCCAACACCGTGAACCTGCCCGCGAGCATGAAGACCGCTGCGATGGGCAAGACAGGGGTGCTGGCCGGGGCGACGGACGAACCCCCTCCTGACTTCCTGCGGGGCTACGGGCTCTGGTGCGCGATCCAGCGCATGGATCCTCCGCGGCCCTTCCAACGGCGGCCAGGCGAAGCCGTGGGCTTCCTGATCGGCCACGGCGAGGTGCTGCCCCAGGCGCACAACCGGGTGAGCCTCGATCCGGATCTGCGCGACGGCTGGGGCCTGCCGGCCGCCCACATCGACTGCCGCTGGGGCGAGAACGAGCGCCGGATGGTGGATCACATGCACCGCCGCATCGCGGCGGCGGTGGCCAGCGCCGGCGGCACAATCCGCCCGCTGGACCAGCTCTACGTGCTCCCCCTGGTGGAACCCCTGGTGAAGCGTGGCGCCGCCTTCGCCTCAGGGGCGGCACCGCCGGGTTATTACATCCACGAACTGGGCGGGGCCCGCATGGCCGCCGGCGAGACGGAGGGGGTGGTGAACCGCTGGAACCAGTGCTGGCGGGCCCCCAACCTGCTGGTGGTGGATGGGGCCTGCTGGCCCACGGCCGGCTGGCAGAGCCCCACCCTCACCGAGATGGCGATCACCTGGCGCGCCTGCGCCGCCGCCGCCGAGCGGCTGAGCCGGGGTGATCAAGGGCTGGCAGCCTGATTCGGTCAGGGGCTGCTCACCCTGGGGCCAAAGCGGTGTCGATCACCACAAACCCTGGGGCGCCTTGCCCGCACACTTTGCGGGCGACCTTCCAATGGGTCGGGCAAGGGAGAAACCAGGGGCGGGGGTTGGCACTCCCGCCTTTTTTATTGGCCTCAGGGCCGCAGGAACAATCCGTTGAGGTAGTGCTGCGTCACGCAGCTGTCGGTGCAGCCGTTCTGGAACAGGAAGCCGGCCAGGGCGGAGGTCATCAGCCGGTACTGGTCCCACTGGGGATGGTGGCCGAGGAAGTCGCGCATGCCATCGAACAGAGCTTCCGGCACCTCGGCCTCGAGGCTGACGCGGCTGGAGGCAGGGTCACTGCCGATGCTGCCGCTGAAGCCTGCCGAGGGAGCTGCCATGAATGCCTGAGCAATTGAGACCTTCAGTAGGCCACGGCGGCCAGCGCTCCGTCAAAAGCAGCCATCACACCCTGCACGCCAGGGTCTCATCGCCGAGACCGCTGTTGCAGCCATGGGTCTGGCCAGAGGCCAGGGGGCCATCCCAGCGACCGTCACCCCCAACGGGCGGGTGTCAAGCGCGCTGCCTGGGGAATCGGCGTATTCCCCAGCACCGCCCGCGCCAGCGGGACCACATGCCGAACACCTGGGGAAAAACAGGCCCGGCTCTGGGGAAAACAGCCGAGAAGCCGGGAAACTGACGGACCGCCAGCACCGATCAGCGCTGCTGATCGTCAGCGTGTCTCTTGAGACTCAGGTCGTGAATCCCAGGGTCAAGACCTGCGCTGGCCCTGCTGCTGGCCCTCACGCTGCCCTTCAGCCGCGCAGGGTTCGTGGGCCCAGGGGGTGGTCGGCGTGGGGATAGGGGGGATGGTGATGGCCGGGCTCCGCCTCCTGCGCAGACCCATGGGCGTGATCGTGGCTGTGGGCAGGGTCGTGGCTGTGGCTGTGGGCAGCGGCTGCCCCGCCCAGGGGAATCGGCACCCCATCCGGCTGGCAGGCGCCGGTGCATTCGCGCTCGCAGAGGGTGCAGCTCTCGACCAGCCCCTCGACATGGTGGTGATGGCTGTGCTGCGGCGCCCCCACCTCCCGCTCGAAGCCCAGCACCTGGGCACGGTATTTACAGAGCGAGCAGTTCATGGCGGTGTCGCCCCGCAGCACCTCGTCGACCCGTTCGGCAAAGGTGGCCAGCACCAGCGGGTGATCGCCCAGGTAAGACGCAGACACCATCTCCACGTCGGGATGGTCGTCGGCGACCCGCTGGCTGTGCTGCAGGATCCGGCTGACCAGCACGCCGGAAAAGAGGAAGTAGGGGAACACCACCAGCCGCCGGTGGCCCAGCTTGACCACCTGCCGCAGCCCCGGCTCCACCAGGGGAAAGGTGACGCCGGAATAGACGGTTTCGCCCCAGCCGAAGCCGAAGCCCTCCACCAGCATCCGCGTCACCTTGGCCACGTTGGAGTTGGCGTCGGGATCGGAGGAGCCGCGCCCCACCACCACCAGGCAGGTGTCGTGCGGGCCCACCGGCTCCTCACCGCGGGCGCGGGCGGCGGCATCGGCGGTCTCGATGGCTTCACGGATGCGGGCGCCGGCCGCCTGGATCATCTTGAGATCCACCCCCAGCTCGCGGCCGTAGTCGATCACCAGGCCCGTCTCGGCGGCGTAGGTGTTGAGCACCGAGGGGATGTCGTTCTTGGCGTGGCCGGCGGCGAACAGCATCGCCGGCACCGCCAGCACGTGGCGCACCCCCTGCTGCCGCAGCCGCTCGAGGCCATCGCGCAGGATCGGGCGGGCGAACTCAAGATAGCCGTAGTCGACCGGGACCGGCGCCAGCCGGGCGCGCAGCTGCTCCGCAAGGGCGGCGAACTCGGCCACCGCCAGGCGGTTGCGGCTGCCGTGGCCGCACACCATCACGCCGATCGGTCCGTGGGCGCTCTCCAGCGGGCGATCCAACGCGGTGGTGCTCCCAGGTGGCGTGGTCACGGGGTTGGCCTGAGGCAGCCACTCCGGTGCCGGAACGGAAGTAGGGGCCATGGAGTCCTGAGCAGGAGCCGACCCTATCCGGCACCGAGGCCGCCGCAGCCCGGCCCGCCGGGAACACCCCGCCCCGGCTTCCTGCGAGACCAGGCTGATCGCGCCAGGATGGGGAGATCCGCGCAGGACCCCTGCACCTTCTCCCCTACGACCCCCTGCCACCGCCCCAGCCGGATGAGCCCCTGCTGGAGGTGCCGATCGCCTCGCTGCGGCCCACCCAGCTGTGCGTGGGCCGGGCGGAGGTGCAGCGGCGCCACGCCGATTTCTCCCGCGACAGCCCCGACGACAGGCGCGCCTACCTGCGCAAGAAGCCCGTACCCATGGCGCGCAACGCCGCCGGATTGCTCTGGATGGTGGACCGCCATCACCGGCTCAGCGGATTGTTCTCCCTCGATCCACTGGCTTCCGCGTTCGGTTACGTGGCCCTGGAGGTTGCAACCACGGATCTCAAGGCCAGCCTGAGCGCTCTGCATCAACGCGGCTGGCTGTATCTCTATAACGGCCGCGGCCATGGTCCGCTCGATCCCGCCGCGCTGCCCAACCATCTGGGGGAGCTGCAGGATGACCCCTACCGCAGCCTGGTCTGGAAGCTGAAGCAGGAGGGGGTGATCGCCCCGGCTCCCCTGATTCCCTTCCACGAGTTTCGCTGGGGAGCCTGGCTGCGCCGACGCTCCCTGCCACCCTTCAGCTCCATGCGGCTGGAGCCGGCCCTGCCAGCCGCCCGGGCCCTGGCCCGCTCCACCGCCGCCTCCCACCTGGCCGGCTGGCAAGGGCTGTAGTGGCCGAGTACCTGGCTGCCAATCCGCTCGGCAGCTTCGCTCTGCTGCTCGCCCTGAGTGTGCTGGTGCCGCCCCTGTTCCGGCGGATGCGGCTGCCCGATCTGGTGGGATTGCTGGTGGCCGGTGTGCTGGTGGGCCCCCATGCCCTCGGCTGGCTCACGCCGGACAGCCCCACCGTGGCCCTGCTCTCCGATGTGGGGGTGGTCTATCTGCTGTTCATCGCCGGTCTGGAGATCGACCTGGCCGAATTCCAGCGGATCCGCCAGCGTTCGTTTCGCTTCGGGCTGCTCACCTTCAGCCTGCCGATGGTCGCCGGCACGGCGCTGGGCTTCTTCAGCGGCTTCGGGGCGGTGAGCGCGGTGCTGCTGGGCTCGGTTCTGGCCTCCCACACCCCTCTGGGGTACCCGATCGTGCGCAGCTATGGCGCCATGAGGGAGGAATCGGTGACCGTGGCGATCGGCGGCACGATCTTCACGGACATCGCCTCCCTGCTGGTGCTGGCGCTGTGCATCAGCCTCGGCCAGGGCAGCTTCTCAGCCCTGGGGCTGGTCGGGCTGCTGGTCAAGGTGGCGGTCTTCGCCACCACCACGGTGGTGGTGATCCGGCGTCTGGGCCATGCCCTGGTGCGCCGCAGCGGCGACGGCGACGGGCGGCTGCTGGTGGCGGTGCTGCTCGCCCTGTTTCTCTCGGCCGTCGGAGCGGAACTGGCCGGGGTGGAGAAGATCGTGGGGGCCTTTCTGGCCGGGCTGGCGGTGAACGCCGTGCTGCCGGAGGGGCCGGTGAAGGAGCAGGTGATCCTGGTGGGGGCCAGCCTGTTCATCCCGATCTTCTTCATCGATCTGGGGCTGCTGCTCGATGTGCCCGTGTTCCTGCGCACCGTGATGGGCTTCGGCTTTGCGGCCGCCCTGATCGGCGTTCTGGTGGCCAGCAAGGGCCTGGCCGCCTGGCTCTCCGGCCTGATCTACCGCTACAGCGGCGCCGAGATGCTCACCCTCTGGTCGTTGTCGTTGCCCCAGGTGGCCGCCACCCTGGCAGCCACCACGGTGGGATTCCGCGCCGGCCTGCTCAACGAAACGGTGCTGAACAGCGTGCTGGCGCTGATGGTGGTGACGGCCATCCTGGGGCCGGCCCTCACCAGCATGGCGATGGCCCGCCTGCGCGAGGAGCGCACCGCGGCTCTCCAGACCGACGCCTCGACCGGCCAGCTGGCGCTGGTGCACCGGGCCCTGCGGGTGATGGTGCCGATCGCCAATCCCGCCAACGAGCGGGCCCTGCTGGGCATGGCCAGCCAGCTGATCGGCGGGGAAGAGGGCCGCGAGGGGCTGGTGCTGCCTCTGGCGGTGGTGACCCCCTCCCGCTCCGAGGCGGAACGGCAGGGCTCCATGGCCCTCACCACAGACCTGGCCCGGGCCCGCCAGCTGCTGCTCGACACCGAAGCGATCAGTCGCGTCCTCCGCTTCCGCAGCAGCCCCCTGCTGCGGGTGGATCACGAGGTGGCCGGCGGCATCGCCAGGGCGGCCCTGGAGCAGGGGGCCGACCTGCTGGTGGTGGGGGTGGGATCGCCGGCGCGGCTGGGCCGCTGGCTGTTCGGAGATCTGGTGGATGGGCTCTGCCGACAGGCCCATTGCCCGGTGGTGGTGACCCGCCTGCGGCGCAACCCGCGCGAGCTGCGCCGCCTGCTGGTGCCGATCAAAGACCTCTCGGCCAGTGCCCTGGAGCAGGTGCAACTGGCCGAGCGCATCGCCAACAGCGTCAGCACCACGCCAGGGGGCCCGCCTGGAACGGCAGAAGCGCCATCCGGGCCGGTGCGGATCACCCTGCTGCACCTGCATGATCCCCGCCTGCCGGAGAGCGAACGCCAGCAGATCCGGCAGCAGTTGCAGCACTGGTTGCCCGACCCCGACGCCCGCCGCCCGCGGGTGGCGGTGGATGTGCAGCTGGTGCCCAGCCTGGCGATCGAGGCCGGCATCCTGCGCCAGGCCAGCCTGCACGATCTGGTGATCCTGCGCTCCCAGCGGCGGCTGGTGGGCGGCCTGCCGATCGCCGCCAGCGACCGCGCCAGCTGGCTGCTGCGCCGGCTGAGCTGCTCCACCCTGGTGATCAGCGACCCACTGCACTGATCGACGCAAACCAGATCAGCATGCGTGACAGCCGGGGCGACAGAGTCGGAGCCTCTGTCTAGACCGGGCGTGTGCTGCCGTCGCCACCATGGCCTTCGCCCATCTGCTGGTGCCCACCGATGGCTCTGCCGCGTCCGGGAAGGCGGTGACGCAGGCGGTGGAGCTGGCCCGCAGCCTGGGCAGCCGCATCACCCTGCTGCATGTGCGCGAGAACGTGGCGCTCTCGTTGGTGGGCATGGGCGAAATGGTGGAACCCACCACGATCGAAGCGCTGCTGCAGGCCGCCAAAGACGACTCGACGCGGATCCTGGCGGACGCCCGGGCGGTGGCCGAGCAGGCCGGCGTGCCGGTGAGCACCGAGAGCAGCAGTGCCGACGGGGTGCACAGCAGCATCCTTGAGGCCGTGGAGCGTCTCGGCTGCGACCTGATCGTGATGGCCTCCCATGGCCGGCGGGGCCTGGTGGGCCTGCTGCTGGGCAGCGAGACCCAGCGGGTGCTGGTCCAGTCGCCCTGTCCGGTGCTGGTGGTGCGCTGATGCTCTGGTGCACTGATGCTCTGGTGCACTGATGCGCCGGTGCACGCCTGCGCCGCCGCGATCAGAGACGGGTGCCAGGGGCGAGGAAATCGGCGTAGGTGCTCACCAGCCCTTCGGCCAGAGGGATGCGGGCCTTCCAGCCGGTGGCCTCGATCCGGTTCACATCGAGCTGCTTCCTGGGGGTGCCATCCGGCTTGGTGGTGTCCCAGAGGATCTCGCCCTGGTAGCCCACGGCGCCGGCCACCAACTGGGCCAACTCCCGGATCGGCAGATCAATGCCGGTGCCCACGTTGAGGTGCTGCACCGGATCCGCCGGATCAGGGGCGTAGGTCTCGAGGGCATGCACACAGGCCTCGCCGAGATCATCGGCATGGAGGAATTCCCGCAGCGGTGAGCCGCTGCCCCAGCAGGTGACGCTGGGGGCGTGGGCCAGCTTCGCCTCGTGGAAGCGGCGGATCAGGGCGGGCAGCACGTGGCTGTGGGTGGGGTGGTAGTTGTCGCCAGGCCCGTAGAGGTTGGTGGGCATCAGGCTGATCGCGTCGAACCCGTATTGCCGCCGCAGGGCCGCGCA
Source organism: Synechococcus sp. CCY9202 (assembly GCF_034931685.1). NCBI lineage: Bacteria > Bacillati > Cyanobacteriota > Cyanophyceae > Synechococcales > Synechococcaceae > Synechococcus > Synechococcus sp. CCY9202. Next base: position 24,873 of record NZ_JAYGID010000084.1, on the reverse strand, counting down.
CAGCTTGATGCCGGTGATCTTGGCGATCGCATACCACTCATTCGTGGGCTCGAGCGCCCCGGTGAGCAGCGCCTCCTCCCGGATCGGCTGCTGCGCCAGGCGGGGATAGATGCAACTGCTGCCGAGAAACAGCAACCGGCGGGTGCCGCACCGCCAGGCACTCTCGATCACATGGGTCTCGATCTTGAGGTTGTCGAGCAGGAAATCGGCGGGATAGGTGTCGTTGAAGTGGATGCCGCCCACCTTCGCCGCCGCCAGGACCACCACCTGGGGCCGGTTCGCCTCGAACCACTGGCGCACCGCAGCCGAATCCTCCAGATCGAGCTCGGCGCGACCGGCGGTGAGCCGATGGATGTATCCGCGGCGCTGCAGGGCTCGGACGATGGCACCGCCGGCCATGCCGCGGTGGCCGGCCACGAAGATGCGGTCGGAGGGATGGATCAGGTTGGCGCCCATCTCAACCGAGCCCCAGCCCTGCTTTCTCGAGCATGTGGGGGGTCGTGGGAGGGTTCTCCATCGACCCCACCACCTTGAAGCCTTCGCGGCGCAGGGTGGCCTCCTTCGCTGCCTCCTGCTGGTCTTCGGCCACCATCTCGGCCACCAGTTCCTCGAGGGTGGTGGTGGGGGTCCAGCCCAGTTTCTGCTGGGCGCGGCTGGGATCGCCCAGCAGGGTGGCCACCTCGGCGGGGCGGAAGTAGCGCGGATCAATGCGCACCACCACCTGATCGGTGCCGGCGCGCCGGCCCACCTCGTTCACCCCGTCTCCGCTCCAGCGGATGCCACCCCAGCCCAGCTGCTCAGCCGCGAGCTCGATGAAGCGCCGCACACTCTCCTGGCGGCCGGTGGCGATCACGAAGTCTTCCGGCGGACCTTCCTGCTGCAGCATCCGCCACTGCATCTCCACATAGTCGCGGGCGTGGCCCCAATCCCGCAGCGAATCGAGGTTGCCCATGAACAGGCACTGCTCCAGGCCCGCATCGATGCGGGCCAGGCCGCGGGTGATCTTGCGGGTCACGAAGGTTTCGCCCCGCCGCGGGCTCTCGTGGTTGAACAGGATGCCGTTGCAGGCATACATGCCATAGGCCTCGCGGTAGTTCACCGTGATCCAGTAGGCGTAGAGCTTCGCGACGCCATAGGGGCTGCGGGGGTAGAAGGGCGTGCTTTCCTTCTGGGGGATCTCCTGCACCAGGCCGTAGAGCTCGCTGGTGCTGGCCTGGTAGATGCGGGTCTTCTGGGTCAACCCCAGGATCCGCACCGCCTCCAGGATCCGCAGGGTGCCGAGGGCATCGCTGTTGGCGGTGTACTCCGGTGCCTCAAAGCTCACCGCCACATGGCTCTGGGCGCCGAGGTTGTAGATCTCATCGGGCTGCACCTGCTGCACGATCCGGATCAGGTTGGTGCTGTCGGTCAGGTCGCCGTAGTGGAGCGTCAGCGGCGGAGCTGAGTCTTCCCGATTCTGCTCGTGCGGATCCTGGTACAGGTGATCGATCCGCTGGGTGTTGAAGCTGCTGGCCCGGCGCTTGATGCCGTGCACCGCATACCCCTTCTCCAGCAGCAGCTCCGCCAGGTAGGAGCCGTCCTGGCCGGAGATGCCGGTGATCAGTGCCGTCTTGCGCATGCTGGGCGGGCCGCCATTGCCAATGGCGAGTAGATTAAGCCGTGTTCGCCAGTACGGTGCGCTCCAGAGCACTCACCACCGGCCGGCCTGTGACCCTGCGGCTCACCAACACCCTCACCCGTCGCACCGAGCCGTTCGAGCCGCTGGTGCCCGGGCAGGTGAGCCTCTATTGCTGCGGGGTCACGGTGTACGACCTCTGCCATCTGGGCCATGCCCGCAGCTATATCGTCTGGGATGTGCTGCGCCGATACCTGATCTGGAGCGGCTACGCGGTGACCTTCGTGCAGAACTACACCGACATCGACGACAAGATCCTGCGCCGCGCCGCCGAGGAAGGCAGCTCGATGGAGGCGGTGAGCGAGCGCAACATCGAGGCCTTCCGGGTGGATATGGCCGCCCTCAACATCCTGCCGCCCGACCGGATGCCCCGGGCCACCGGCAGCCTGGATGCGATCCGTGCCCTGATCGGCGAGCTGGAGGCGAAGGGAGCCGCCTACTCCGCCGAGGGCGATGTGTACTTCGCCGTGATGCAGCACGCCGGTTACGGCAAGCTGTCGGGCCGTGATCTGGGCGAGCAGCAACAGAACGCAGAAGGTCGCGTCAGCCAGGCGGAGGAAGCCCGCAAGCGCCACCCGTTCGATTTCGCCCTCTGGAAAGCGGCCAAACCGGGGGAACCGAGCTTCCCGTCACCCTGGGGGGCGGGCCGGCCGGGCTGGCACATCGAATGCTCGGCGATGGTGCGCGAGGAACTGGGCGACACGATCGACATTCATCTGGGCGGCGCCGATCTGATCTTTCCGCACCATGAGAACGAGATCGCCCAGTCGGAGGCGGCCACGGGCCAGGCGCTGGCCCGCACCTGGCTGCACAACGGCATGGTGAACGTGGGCGGCGAGAAGATGAGCAAATCGCTCGGCAACTTCACCACGATCCGGGCCCTGCTGGCCAGCGGCGTGAGTCCGATGACCCTGCGGCTGTTCGTGCTGCAGGCCCATTACCGCAAGCCCCTCGATTTCACTGACCAGGCGCTTGAGGCGGCTGCCACGGGCTGGAAGGGGCTGAATGCCGCCCTGGGGCTGGGCCAGCGGTTCGGCGCGGCACTCGGCTGGTCAGCGCTCGCCGCCGACATCCAATCCGAAGCCCGGCAGCGCTTCCAGGCCGCCATGGACGACGACCTCAACACCGCAGCCGCCCTGGCGGTGCTGTTCGAGTTGGCCAGGCCGCTGAAGGCTCTGGCCAACCGGCTGGAGCGCGGCGACACCGCCCGCAGCGAGGAGGCCGCCGAGCTCGCCCCACGCTGGCAGGAGCTGGTGGAGCTGGCCGGTGTGCTGGGCCTGATGGCCGAGACGCAGACCAGTGACATGGGGGCGGCAGCCGCAGATGAGGACACCAAGGAAGCCGCGATTCTCGAAAAAATCGCCGAACGCCAGGCCGCCAAGGCCGCCCGTGATTTCGCCAGCGCCGATCGGATCCGGGCCGAACTCAAGCAGCAGGGCGTGGAGCTGATCGATAAACCCGGCGGCGTGACCGACTGGATGCGGAGCTGATGGCCGCCACCATCTACCTGCACTGGAGTGCGACCCCCTACACCTGGGTGCGCTCGGGCGCGTATCACACGATCGTGGCCGGAGATGGCTTCCTGCACCGGCTGCACTCCTACACAATCGATCTCAACGCCCACACCTGGCGACGCAACAGCAATGCCGTGGCGATTTCCTGCGCCTGCATGGGCGGCGTGCCCGATCCCTGGACGATGCCCCCCACCGAGGTCCAGATCGAGGCGATGTGCCGCGAGGCGGCGGAGGTGGCCCGCAGCTGGGAGTGGACGGCAGACGACATCACGATCCAGCGGGTGATGACCCACGCCGAAGCGGCCTCGAACCGCGATGGGCGGATCCTGCACGACAACTACGGCCCCGTGGCCTGGGGCGGCACAGGCGAACGCTGGGACTTCCTGCAACTGAGCAAGGGCGGCCCCCCCGACGGCGGTGAGGTGCTGCGCCAGAAGATCCGGGCCTACCTTCGCGGCGAGGCGCCAGCCAGTGGAGCCACGGGGTCGACCAGTGGATCCATGGCGCCGGTGCCCCTGGCCTTCCGCCGCCGCAGCACGATGACAGCCCGCGGCCGCCAGCTCGCCGTGGAGATCGACGCCAACGGCAGCTCCTGGGCCCTGGCCGCCGACCTGCTCAGCCTCTACGACATCCCCTACGAGTGGAATCCACTGCAGCGGCGCCTGCTGATCGGCAGCAACGATGTGGCGCCGCTCTACCGGGACGATGCGGTGCAGGATTCGATTGGCTACCCCCTGTTTGAGATGGCTCTGCAGGGGGGCAATGCGCCGGTGATCCTGCGCGGCATCCTGCGGCCCGATGCGGCCGAAGATGGGGCCGGCAGTGCCGCGTTCAGCCGCGCCTGGTGCCGCGTGCTCGAATTCGCCGAGGAATTCGGCATCAGCGTGACCTACCAGCCCTTTGCCCTGGCCGAGCGGCGGGGTGGCTGAAGGGCTGCGGGGCGGCGGGACTGCAGGGCCAAACCAGCCAGGCGTCTGTGGCCAAGGCAACACTGTCAAACGCAAAACCCTGGCTAAATTCAAAGCAGCGATCGCCATGTATGGCCTCAGCAAACGTCAACCTGCCTGCTGCTAGCAGCCAGCCCTCTGCCCTCAGCCTCTCAGCAGAACCAAGCTCCGATCACCAAGACCTTGAACCGAAGCGCCGGCGCACCCGATCCCAACGGCGGGAGCTGTTCTGCCCGGCCCATCCAGAGGAGCGGGTGTTGGGGGTGGGCCGCAAGTATTTCCTGCATCTACTCACGCCGGAACAGCTGAAGCAGCGCGGCATGAGCGATAAGAAAGCGAAGCTGGTACTCCAGGCCTATCCGGTGCTGGTGCTGAGCAACGAATGGCTGGAGGAGCTGTTCTGCCCCTGCTGTGGCACCAGCCGCTGGTGCCATGTGACCAAGCACGACCGGGTGCAGCACACGGTGCGCTGGGCACCGCGGGAGCTCTGGGAGCAGGTGGCCCATGTGGATCCGGTGGTCGCCAACCCCAGCGTGAGCCAGTTCAGCCAGCGGGAATCGCGGCGGCACCGCAGGCGGCGGGCCGATGGAGGCCGCTACTGGGATGGGCCATAAGCCGATCAGCCCAGCCAGCGCAGATCACGCTGCAGCTCCTGGGCCATGCGGCTGCCGCTGGCCAGCAGCTGCTCCAGCTCTGCGGGGGTGAGCACCAGAGCATCACAGCTCAAGGGCAACTGCTCCAAGGGCCAATGGAGCAGGCGCTGATACTGGGGGCCGCTGGCGGCGGCATCGACCAGCAGCAGATCCAGGTCGCTGCCCACTCCGGCCGTTCCGCGGCCATAACTTCCAAACAGGCCAACCCGTTGCAGCGAGGGATTCTGGGCACGCTGGGCAGCGACCCAGACCTCAGTGGCTGCGAGCACCTGCTCATGGCTCGGCCAGCGCAGCAGTGATTGCGTCAACGAGCGCACGGGCATGGCAGAAAGCGTCCTCGCTTTGAAGACGGCCGAAATGATCTGTGGGAGCTCCATCCGGCAGGCTATCGGGATAGCGCGTGGGGATGTAGAGAGCATCAAGAATGCGCAGCCGATCTTCCAGATCAGGAACAACCTCAGCCAGGGGCGCTGCGGCCTCGGGGGGAAGATCGCGATAACAGCGTCCCAGACCATGACCCCAGGCCTGCTGGCCCAGGCTCAGATGCAGGGCCTTGAGCGCTTTCTCCACCGCCTGGTGACAGGCAAAGCAGGCCCATTCGTGGTGACCCGCCCCACCACTGAGCTGGGCTTGTTCGAGGTCGGCCTGGGCTTGATGCAACCAGTCGCGGGAACGGTTCATCGCCTCATGATGGCCCGCAGCCAGGAGATCTCCAGCCCTCCGAGGGTGGATCGGTGGGGTTGGAGGAGAGGTGGCCAGGGGCGGTGGTAGCAGCGGGTGAAGGGCCGCGACTGGTTCGATCTGGACGCGACTGGCCGGCAGCCGTTGGCCATCTGGTCACCGGAATACTTCCAGCAGCTTGGCCGGCGCAGCAAGACCCAACAGGAGATGACCAGCAGACTGAGGTGGGTGCCGCTGCAGAAAACGCAGGCTTTGTGCTGAGAGGCGGTGGCGAAAAAGCAGCTGCGGTCGTTGTTCGGGCTGGGGGACCTCGCGACTCAGCGGGAAGCCCCTCCAACACGCTGACAACTTTCGGGGTTGGAGACACCAGATGTGGTAAGGCTCGCGGCCGGCCTCTAGCGTTGATCCAGCGCCCAAGTCCAGTGACCCATCGATGGGATACGTGCATGCCACCATCGAACTGAGCAACCCCAGGCAGCCTGAGTTGCAACCGATTGCCGCTCAAGCCCTGGCTGATTCAGGTGCCCTGATGCTCTGCATACCAAAGCACCTGGCCCTGCAACTCAACCTTCAGCAGGAGTCGGAGCGGAAGGTCACCGTGGCCATGGATAGCCTTATATTTTCGTTATCAGATGGCGTTATCAGCATGCGCACCATCGTGGATCTTCCTGAGCAGGAACGCGACCAGCTGGATGCCTGCTGCCGTCAGCGGGGGATTTCCCGTGCGGAGGATGCTCTCGCGATGCAGGACGTGCTGCGCCAGGAGTGGGCGGGGCACTGATGTTGCTGCTGGACACCAACATCCTGATCGACGTGCTGCGCGGCCAGCCGCCCGCCCTCCATTGGCTCGAGCAACAACCTCAGACGGCTATCAGCGTCATCACCTGGATTGAGGTGCTGGTGGGGCCACTCCAGCCAGCGCCAGAGCGCTTCCCCCGTGAGGGGCGTGGAAAAGAACGCCAGCAGGGGGAGGGCCGCCGCCGCGGGCCAGCGGCTGCCGCGGAGCACACCCCAGAGCAGCAGCAGCAGCGCCAGGCCGAGGGGCAGAACGAGCAGCGGCAGGATCTTGGTGAGCAGGAACATCCGCTGGGGGAGCTTCAGGCAGCGGCGGCGTTCACCACCTGCTGCAGGGAAGCTTCGAGTTCCTGCAGCACGGCATCGCGGCAGAACCAGAGCTCGGCCAGCTGGCGGGCCTTGCGGCCCTTGGCTTCGCGGAGGGCGCGCTGCTCGGCGAGCTGCACCACCACGTGGCCAAAGCTCTCGGGATCCTCGGGCGCCACGCAGAGGCCCGCCTCGGCGGAGAGGGCGGCGAGTTCGGTGCCGATCGGGGAGGAGGCGATCACGGGCCGGCCACTGGCGAGCATGCCCAGCAGCTTGGAGGGAAGCACCAGATCGGCGGCACCGGCCTTCTGGGGGAGGAGGTGGATATCGGCGGCATTGAGCCAGTCGTTCATGCGCTCGTGGGGCTGCAGCGGCAACAGATGCACGTTCGCCATGCCGTGGGTGGCCTCCTGCAGGGATGCCTTGGAGGGCCCCTCGCCGGCGAGCAGCCACACCAGATCGGGCCGATCGGCGAGGGAGCGGATCACCTCAACCAGAACTTCGAGGCCCTGCTTCTGGTTCATCGAGCCGGAGTAGAGCAGCACGGTGTGCTCCTCGTTGAGGCCGAAGAAGCGCCGGTAGGGGTTCTGGGCCCGCTCGGAGGGCCCCTGGGGCTGGATCTGCTCGAGATCCACCCAGTTCGGCAGCAGCAGGGTGCGGGAGGGCTCCACCCCCTTGGCGTGGAGACGCTCCACCATCGCCTGGCTGATGCTGCTGGTGCGGCGGAAGGCCTGGAGGGTGCGCCGCTCGAAGGCTTCCGCCAGGCGCCGCAACCAGCCGCCCCGCAGCAGGCCAAGCTCGAAGGCAGCATCGAGCTCGAAATCCTGCACGTGCAGCCAGCTGCAGGTGCGGGAGCCGCAGAGGCCGGAGAGGAGCAGGGCGCCAGGAGCGCAGAAGAAGGCGGGCGCCACGCTGATCACCACATCGGGCTGCCAGCGCCACTCGGCGAGCAGGGGCGGGGCACTGCTGAGGGCAAAGCTGGCGAGGTGGAGCAGGCGGGTGAGGCCAGTGGGGCGGCGCGGCACCCAGAGGGGGCAGCGCTGCACCTGCACGCCCTGGAGCTCTTCGCGGATGTAGCGGTTGCGGTAGGGGCGGGTGGGGGCGTCGTTCTGGGGGCCCACCCGCCAGCGGGGGAAGTAGGGAGGGGCGGTGATCACCCGCACCTGGTGGCCGCGCTGGGCGAGCCAGGTGGCGAGTTCGCCGCTGTATTTGCCGATCCCCACGGGCTCCGGGGCGTAGTTGAGGCCATAGAGCAGGATCTTCACAGGGGAATTCAGTAGGCGTTCGGGGAGCGGAGGCGCAGGAGCGTCTTGAGGAGGATCTTGATGTCGAGCTTGAGGCTCCACTCGCGCTGGTAGCGGAGATCGGCATCCACCCGCTGGGCCATGGCTTCGAGGGAGGCTGTTTCGCCGCGCCAGCCCTCCACCTGGGCCAGGCCGGTGATGCCGGGCTTGAAGCCATGGCGCTGCATGTAGCCGGGGATGAGGCGCCGGTATTGCTCGTTGTGATCCACGGCGTGGGGGCGGGGGCCCACGAGGCTCATGTCGCCCAGGAGCACATTGAACAGCTGGGGGAGTTCATCGAGGCTCCAGCGGCGCAGGAAGGCACCCACGGGCGTAACACGGGGATCGTTGCGGGTGGCCTGTCGCAGGCCGGGCGTGTCTCCGGCTTCCAGCACGCGCATGGTGCGGAACTTGAGGATGCGAAAGCGCTTGCCATCGAGGCCGTAGCGATCCTGCACGAAGAGGATGGGGCCGGGGCTGGAGAGGGCCACCGCCAGGGCGATCGGCAGCAGCAGGGGGGTGAGGAGCAGAAGGCCAAGGGAGGTTAGCAGCAGATCAAAACACCGCTTGAGCTGGCGCTCGTACACGGCCTGCTCCCCGCCCCAGAGATCAACGCAGTGGAGCGTGCCGATCTGATCGGTGCGGAACTGCATCGAGGGGCTGGCCCAGGCGGGCACATAGATCACCGGAACGCAGGTGTCGCCAAAGAGGGCGAGCACCTGCTCGAAGCCGATGCCATCGCGGGTGATGTGGCTGAAGAAGATGCGATCCACCTGGTTCTGCTCCAGCCAATGGCGCATTTCGGCCAGGCCGCCGCCGCAGGGGGGCAGCAGGGATGGCGTTTCATCCGGCCGTGGTTGCACCGGCGAGAACCAGGCCTCGAGGCGAAGCCCCATCCAGGGGGAGGCAAGCAGCTGCTGCTGGAGGGCTTGGGCAGCAGGGGGCATGCCCCAGTAGGCGATGGTGCGCTGGTTGCCGCCATGGCTGCGATGCCAACGCAGCAGGGAACGCAGGCCCACATGGTTGGCCAGGAGCAGGAGCCAGGAGAGGAGGGCCCAGAGGGTTGTGTCGAAGCGGGAGAAGGAGGCCGAGAGCTTGGCGAGAAAGCTGAGCAGCAGAAGCAGGGCCAGCACCGAAGCCCAGCCGGATGAAACCCGCCGTGCCAGAGAGATGAGGCTGCGCTGGCGGAAGCTGCTGTAGAGGGAGGCGCTGGGCAGCACAACAGCGCTCACCAGCAGCACCCAAACAATGGGGGGCAACAGGGCGCCCGGGAGATGGAAGGCGCGGGAGGGTCCGAGCAGCAGCCAGAAGAGCACCGCCACGCCGAGCGGGTCGAGGAGGCGCTGCAGGAAGGTGACGTCCTTCGCATGGATGCGAAGAAGCCCAGCGAAGGGGCCGAGGGGGGGCATAGAACTCAGATGCGGCCCTGGAGGCGATAGAGAAGTGTGGCCGCGGCTTCTCGCAGAGCCAGGCGATTGTGCTCCTGGGGGGTGAGCGCTGGCTCAGCGGCGAGGGGGTGCACCTGCAGGCCCTGGCGGGCGAAGGCGCGGGTGGCCCGAGGCAGCTGCCAGGGGTCGGTGATCAGCAGCACGGGGGCGCCGGGGTGGTGCTGGCGAAGCCAGGCGGCGGTGCGGGTGGCGTTCTCCCAGGTGGTGCGGGCGCAGGAGTCGCCGACCACAAGGGCGGGGGCCACACCCAGCAGCAGGAGGCGTTCGGCGGTGCTGCGGCTGTCGCCCGACACGTAGACGGCCAGGGCGGCCCCTGGCGCAGGCGCGCTGCAGCGGCCTGGGTGGTGGCGGCGGCGATCGCTTGACCACGCCCGACAAGCACCAGCACCGGCGGTGAGGAGCTGGGCGCCGACGGCGCCGGCAGCTGGGTGTGCAGCCAGGCGGCGCCAGCAGGGCGAGCCAACCAAGCGCCCGGCGCGACAGCTGCAGGCGCCAGGCCAGGGCCGCAGCGATGAGGCCCACGAGGAGCAGGAGCAGGGCTGGGGTGTGGAGCAGCCAGAGCAGGAACTCGCGCAGCTCAATCCAGGCGAGGGGGGCGGGATGGCAGGTTTGCCATTGCATCAGGGCGCCATCCCAGTGGAGCCCGTGCGATCGCGCTGCTGCTCAGGCCCCATGAGCGAACCCGCATTGGCGCCAAGGGCAACGCGAGCAAGCCACACTGTTCCCCATCGGGGTAAACAGGAGCCAAACGGGCGAGCCTTCAACAACGTTCCCGATCGGTAACGTCCTGACTCGCATGGCGTCTCTCCGGCCATTTGTTCCTGAGCGGGATCAGGAGGGTTGCCAGAACTGGACGTCGATCCGATCCGCGCGGGATCTCGGGGGCAGCTTGCGGGTGGCGCGCAAGGCGCTGGGGCTCACCCAAGCCGACCTGGCTCTGGCGGCTGGGGTTGGGTTGCGTTTCGTGGTGGAGCTGGAGGCGGGAAAACCAACGGTGCGCCTGGGGCTGGTGTTACGGGTGATCGACGCCTTGGGCGGAAGCCTGCAGCTGGGCGATCTCACCACGCCGATCGACCAGGGCGAAGCAAGCCGTGGCCAATGAGATCAAAGCAGCGCTGGAGGTATGGCTGCTCAACCAGCACGCAGGCACGCTGTGGCTGGAGCAGCCAGGGGCGATTGCTCTCTCGGTGAGCTTGCCCCTGCAGGCGGAGCCGTTTGCCGATCAGGCGTGCCGACCTTTTTTCTCCGGATTGCTGCCTGAGGGGGAACTCCGGCGCGGAGCCTGCCGCCGTGGAATGGCTGGAGCAGGATCAACTGATCACCCTGCTTGATGACTTGCCCCAGCGGCCGATGCTGGCCCAGCGCGATGGCCTGCGGCTCTCACTGGCCGGCGCGCAGGACAAGTTGCCGGTGGTGTGGGATGGGCGCCGCATCGGTCTACCCAGAGGCAACGCCGCCAGCACCCACATCCTCAAACCGGCGATAGCGGCCGTGGAGGGCAGCGTGATCAACGAGGCGTTCTGCATGGGGCTGGGGCAAGCCATGGGCCTGCAGGTGGCGGATACCGAAATCCTGGTGGCGGGGGAGCGACAGGTGTTGTTGGTGAGTCGCTACGACCGCCGGCGTGGCGATGGAGAGCGATGGCTGCGGCTGCATCAGGAAGATTTCTGCCAGGCGCTGGGAGTACCGCCTGAGTTGAAAGTCCAGAACGAAGGGGGCCCTGATCTGAAGGACTGCTTTGGGCTGCTGCGCAGAGCTACCAGGCCCAGTGCTCCGCAGGTGATCCGTTTGCTGGAGGCCGTGGTGTTCAACGCCCTGATCGGCAACCACGACGCCCACGCCAAGAACTTCTCACTTCTCTACGTCGGTAGGGCGCCAACACTCGCGCCGCTCTACGACCTGCTTTGCACAGCGATCTACCCCACGCTCACCCCGAAGATGGCGATGAAACTGGGCAGCAAGACTCGCTTCAGTGAGGTGCAGATGCGCCACTGGGAGCGGTTTGCACAGGAAGCAGGTTTGTCGTGGGCCCAAACCAGGAAAAGGGTGGTGGGAATGGCGGAGCAGTTGCCAGCGGCCGCCCACGGCCTTCAAAGGGAGACTGCCACCGGGGATCATCCACTGATCGATCGGATTGTCACCTTGATTGACCAGCGCTGTGCACTCACGCTGAAGGTGCTCAGCACAGCGAGCTGACGCTGCAACGAGAAATCGCCGCTGGAGGCCAGGACGGCTCATGACGACCATCGCCCCGCGCCAGCCCTCCACTTAGGCGAGGCCGGTGATGCCGGGCTTGAAGCCATGGCGCTGCATGTAGCCAGGGATGAGGTGGCGGTATTGCTCGTTGTGATCCACCGCATGGGGGCGAGGACCCACCAGGCTCATCTCACCGCGCAACACATTGAACAGCTTGGGCAATTCATCCAGGCTCCAACGACGCAGGAAGGCACCCACGCGGGTCACACGGGGGTCATCGCGGGTGGCCTGCACCAGCATCGGCGACGCCGTGCGGCTGACAACGTCGTAGCGATCAGGACGGCTCCTCCGCCAGGGCGGCCAGCTCGGCGGCTATGAGGGCGAGGAATCGCCGGAGGAGGACAGAGGGTTCGAGCCAGACAAGTGCTCCTGCTCGAAGCGCGCGAGCCTGGACTCGATCGCTGCGAGCCGCGCGTTCTCGCTCCTCAGCTGCTCGGTTTCGCTCCTCAGCTGCTTCATCCGCAGCTCGTGCTGAATCTCGCGCTGCTCGTACTGAATCTTGCGCTGCTCGACGCCGGGATCCCGTCGCCAGTTGAGCAACTGCTCCGCAGCCTTCGGCTACGACAACCACAAGCGCCATCGAGGCAACGATGAACCAGACGCCCCATTGCTGCGGGAGCTGGAGCTTGGCGCCGGCGGGGAGGGCGATGTGGTCATAGGAGGAGAGCAGGGCGATCAGGGCGATCACCAGGCCAGCCAATCACGAGGCAAGCCATGGCCTGGATGCAACCCTGGAGATCGAGGCAGCAGGGCCGGCGGGACGGGCTTGGAGGGTCTGCCAAGTCTGGCTCAGATTCAGGTGATGGCTCGATCCGCACCAAAGCCAGACAGGGGCGTCAATCAGCCAGAATAGTACATGTGCATGCGCGAGCCGTGGCCCCATCTGGGGCATGGGTGTGCGGTGAGGAGTGGGGCCTCTGCGCTATGTCCTTCAAAATGAGCTCGGCCACACCACATATGGTGTGCGAATCGGCGCCAGTAAGGACACTCGCTGCAAGGCATACCCAGCACCACCAGCGCGCTGGCCTGCCGTTCAGAACCGCTGGCTGCGGCTATCAGGAGGCGCTGACCCTCCCCTCCGCCCCTGCAACCGATAGAGCAGCGTGGCCGCCGCTTCGCGCAGGGCCAGGCGGGTGCGGTGGGGGTCGGTGATCAGCAGCACGGGGGAGGCGGGGTGGAGAATCATTCGCGCCCTTCCCGGTGCATCGGCCCTTCACGTTCACACACGTGCTGGTGCCATGGATTTGCTGGTGCCATGGATTCAGGGCTGCTGAATCAACCGAGCCACTCCTGAGCCAGGTCGGCGACGCCCTGGAACTCGGGATCTTTGTGGAGCAGGGTGGCACCCACTTGCTGGGCAGCAGCAGCGATCCAGGCATCGGCCACCGAGAGGGGATGGCGGGCCTTGATGGCGGCAGCAGCCTCCAACAGGGGCTCAGAGGCTTCCACCCACTGCAAGGGAAGGGCCTTGAGTTGTTCATAGGCCAGGCGGCCGGTGCGCTCGTTTTCGTCTTTCCAGACGCGGTAGAGCACTTCCATGCGGCTGAGAAAACAGGCATAGCAGTGCTGGGGCTGCGCAAGGGCCTGTTCCACCCGCTCGGCCCCGGGTTCATCGTCACGGAGGGTGAGCAGCGCCGAGGTATCCAGCAAGAGCAGCACGCTCATCAGCGGCCAGCGCTGCGATCGGCGGTGCGATCGGCAAGCAGGCGCTGGGTGGATCCTCCGAGATGGCCACTGCCGCGAAAGGCCTTGACCGGCGAGGGATCAACAGGCACCACCCGAATGGAACCGTCGGTCTCAACAATCCACTCCAGGCGCTGGGACGGACTGAGGGAAAAGCGCTCGCGGATCGGCGCGGGAATCACGGTTTGGCCGCGGGCGGTGATGGTGCTGCGCATGGCCGAAACCCCAAGGCGTGAATTACCAAACAATAAAACAAATCATTCATTGCCGCCCAGGGCGTTGCGGAGGAGAGCAGGGCGATCAGGACGGCTCCTCCGCCAGGGCGGCCAGCTCGGCAGCTATGAGGGCGAGGAATCGCCGGTGGAGGACAGAGGGTTCGAGCCAGACAAGTGCTCCTGCTCGAAGCGCGCGAGCCTGGACTCGATCGCTGCGAGCCGCGCGTTCTCTTTCCGCAGCTGCTCGGTCTCGTTCCTCATCTGCTCGGATTCGCTCCTCAGCTGCTTCATCCGCTGCTCGTGCTGAATCTTGCGCTGCTCGTACTGCATCATCCGCTGCTCGACGCCGGGATCCCGTCGCCAGTTGAGCATCGACAACCACAAGCGCCACTGAGGCAACGATGAACCAGACGCCCCATTGCTGCGGGAGCTGGAACTTGGCGCCGGCGGGGAGGGCGATGTGGTCATAGGAAGAGAGCAGGGCGATCAGGGCGATCACAAGGCCAGCAATGGCCTGGATCCAACCCTGGAGATCAAGGCAGCAGCACCGGCGGGGCGGGCTCGGAGAATCTGCCAAGTCTGGCGCAGATTCAAGTGATGGCTCGATCGGCACCAAAGCCAGACAGGGGTCAATCACTCAGAATAGTACATGCGTACGCCACTGCAACCGATACAGCAGCGTGGCGGCCGTTTCGCGCAGGGCCAGACGGTTGCGATCGGGGGCGCTGAACGGGGCTCGGCGGCGAGGGGTTGCACCTGCAGGCCCTGGCGGACGAAGGTGCGGCTGGCGCGGGGCAGCTCGACAGCTCTAGCAGGGGTCGGTGATCAGCAGTACAGGGGCACCGGGGTGGTGCTGGCGCACCGGGCACCAGATTCAGCGACGCAGAAGATGTCCCACACATCCACCAGCGATGCCGGAGAGGATGCCAAAAGCCCATTTCCGATCATCCGGAGACGAGGACTTGCCAAGAACGACAACCAGGCAGATTGCACCAATAGCAATCACAAAGAGAGTGGCAACTGCCAGCACAACCAACTCGCGAATCAACCTGAGACGCAGCTCCTGCGGTGACTCGTCTTTTTCGATCGAAACCTTGTAGCGATGACCATCAGGAACCTGAAGCCTGGTGAGGTCGATCGATTGCCGGTCTTGAGGCTCCATCAGAGCGCAACAACTTCCCGTTCCACCTGGCCATCCTTCACGAAGGCAAGGTGGCGGCCACGCTGCTGCTCATCACGCGCCAATGCATAGAGCGTGAGAGCCCGCCGGATGATCTCACTCTTGCTGGTTGCGCTCGACTGGGCAAAGGCTTCCAGATCAGAAGCCAGATCCTGATTGATGCGCAGCTCAAGACGGGCCATGGTCAGACCACTGAAGTACGGGTATTGTACGGGTTCTAACCGGGAGGGGCTTGGGTGGATGGCTGCTTTGCAGTGAGCAGCACGGGGGAGGAGCAGGAGAGGGCTTCAGCCCAGGACGATGGCCGGCTGATTCCCTGCCCTACGGTGCAACGCAAGAACGGGCCCCCATCAATACGCATTCGGAGAACGCAGCCGCAGGAACGTCTTGAGCAGGATCTTGAGATCGAGCTTGAGGCTCCACTCGCGCTGGTAGCGCAGATCGGCATCCACACGATCCGCCATGGCCGAGAGGGTGGCGGTATTGCTCGTTGTGATCCACCGCATGGGGGCGAGGACCCACGCGGGTCACACGGGGGTCATCGCGGGTGGCCTGCACCAGCATCGGCGACGCCGTGCGGCTGAAAACGTCGTAGCGATCAGGACGGCTCCTCCGCCAGGGCAGCCAGCTCGGCGGCTATGAGGGCGAGGAATCGCCGGTGGAGGACAGAGGGTTCGAGCCAGACAAGTGCTCCTGCTCGAAGCGCGCGAGCCTGAACTCGATCGCTGCGAGCCACGCGTTCTCTTGCCTCAGCTGCTCGATCTCGCTCTCGAGCTGTTTCATCCGCTGCTCGTGCTGCATCTTGCGCTGTTCGACGCCGGGATCCCGTCGCCAGTTGAGCAACTGCTTCACAGCCTTCGGCTACGACAACCACAAGCGCCACTGAGGCAGCGATGAACCAGACGCCCCATTGCTGCGGGAGCTGGAGCTTGGCGCCGGCGGGGAGGGCGATGTGGTCATAGTGAAGAGAGCAGGGCGATCAGGGCGATCACAAGGCCAGCCAATCACGAGGCCAGCCATGGCCTGGATCCAACCCTGGAGATCGAGGCAGCGGCGCCGGCGGGGCGGGCTCGGAGGGTCCGCCAAGTCTGGAGCAGATTCAGGTGATGGCTCGATCCGCACCAGAGCCCGGGGGAGTCAATCGCCAAGACTAGTACATGTGCACGCCCTGGTCATGGCCCAACTGGGTCACGGGTGTGGGGGGAGGAATTGGGCCTCTGCGCCGTGTCCTTCAAAAGGGGCTCGGCCACACCACATATGGTGTGCGAATCGGCGCCAAAAAGGACACTCTCTGCAAGGCATCACCCAGCACCACCAGCGCGCTGGCCTGCCGTTCAGAACCGCTGGCTGCGGCTATCAGGAGGCGCTGACCCTCACATCCTTCCCTGCAACCGATAGAGCAGCGTGGCCGCCGCTTCGCGCAGGGCCAGGCGGTTGCGTTCGGGGGCGGTGAGTGGGGTCTCGGCGGCGAGGGGGTGCACCTGGAGGCCCTGGCGGGCGAAGGCGCGGGTGGCGTTCTCCCAGGTGGTGCGGGCGCAGGAGTCGCCGGCGATGCGGCTGGGGGCGACACCGAGCTGCACGAGACGCTCAGCGGTGGAGCGGGCGTCGCCCGACACATAGGCAGGCAGAGAGGGGTCGCGGCGGAGCTGGGCGGCAGCCAGCCACTGAGCAGAGCGGTGGCGGGGGGCAGGTGCGCCAGTCGATCAAGTGTGAGGAATGGCCATCCAGGCGGAGCACGGCGGAAGGAGAGGATCGATCGAGCCGTTGCGTGCCTGAGGTGTGATATCGGCCCACACCCGATCGACCCTTGCAGGCGTTAGCTGCAGAACGAGAGGAAGCCGTGGCGGCGCCAGGGCCACGCTGGGCGAGGCCGGCGAGAGAAAAGCTGGCGCGGCCCGGTGGCCTTCAGGGGTCTGCTGGGGCCGTTCAAGCGAATTCGCCGTATTCGCGCAGCAGGGAGATCAGGTCGGCGAGTCGTTGTCGGGTGGTGGTGTTGGGGTGGAGCTGGAATTCGAATTGGGCCAGAGCGCAGCGATCCTGGCGTCGAGCTCGGCGAGCCGCGCGTTCTCGCTCCTCAGCTGCGCGATCTCGTTCTCGATGTCGGGATTGCGTCGCCAGTTGAGCGTCGACAAGAACGAGCGCCATCGAGGCAGCGATGAACCAGACGCACCACTGCTGCGGGAGCGGGAGGGGGCCGGCGGGGAGGGAGATGTGGTCATAGGAGGAGAGAAGGGCGATCAGGGCGATCACAATTCCGCCGATGGCCTGGATCGAGCCCTGGCGATCAAGGCCGCGGGGGTGTATTGGCGCCAAGTCTGGCGCAGATCCAGGAGCGGGATCGATCTCCGCCACAACCCATCGCCGCCGACAGACTCAAGACTAGTACACCAGTACCCCGGGGAAGGTGGTGCGCCTCTGCGCTGTGTCCTGCAAAGGGGCTCGGCCACACCACATATGGTGTGCCAAATGGCTCCAAAAAGGACACTCTCTGCAAGGCATCACCCAGCACCACCGGCGCGGTGGCCTGCGGTGCAGCACTACCAGCGCGCTGGCCTGCCGTTCAGGACCGCTGGCTGCGGCTATCAGCAGGCGCTGAGCCTCACATCCTTCCCTGCAACCGATAGAGCAGCAGGGAGGGGTCGCGACGGCTGGGTGTGGCCGCCGGAGGAGACGGGACAGGAAGCGGGGGAGGATGAGGCTGAAAACGTCGTAGCGATCAGGACGGCTCCTCAGCCAGGGCGGCCAGCTCGGCGGCTATGAGGGCGAGGAATCGCCGGTGGAGGACAGAGGGTTCGAGCCAGGCAAGTGCTCCCGCTCGAAGCGCGCGAGCCTGGACTCGATCGCTGCGAGCCGCGCGTTCTCTTTCTTCAGCTGCTCGGTTTCGTTCCTCAGCTGCTTCATTCGCTGCTCGTAGCCGGGATCCCGTCGCCAGTTGAGCATCGACAGCCACAAGCGCCACTGAGGCAGCGATGAACCAGACGCCCCATTGCTGCGGGAGCTGGAGGGCACCGGCGGGGAGGGAGATGTGGTCATAGGAAGAGAGCAGGGCGATCAGGGCAATCACAAGCCCAGCAACTGCCTGGATCCAACCCTGGAGATCGAGGCAGCAGCGGGGCGGGCTCGGAGGGTTCGCCAAGTCTGGCGCAAATTCAGGTGATGGCTCGATCGGCAACAGAGCCCGGGGGCGTCAACTATCAATTATAGTACATGAGTACGCCCCGGCGGCCCGTCTGGTGCACGGCTACATCAGGAGGCGTTGAGCCTCACATCTGCCCCTCACATCCTTCCCTGCAACCGATAGAGCAGCGTGGCCGCCGCTTCGCGCAACGCCAGGCGGTTGCGCTCGGGAGCGCTGAGCTGGGGCTCGGCTGCAAGGGGCTGCACCTGCAGGCCCTGGCGGGCGAAGGCGCGGCTGGCGCGGGGCAGCTGCCAGGGGTCGGTGATCAGCAGCACGGGAGCACCGGGGTGGTGCTGGCGCAGCCAGGCGGCGGTGCGGGTGGCGTTCTCCCAGGTGGTGCGGGCGCAGGAGTCGCCGGCGATGCGGCTGGGGGCGACACCGAGCTGCACGAGACGCTCGGCGGTGGAGAGGGCGTCGCCCGACACATAGGCCGACAGGGAGGGGTCGCGGCGGAGCTGGACGGCGGCGCTGCTGGTGGTGGCGGCGGTGATGGGGTCGCCGCGGCCGAGCAGCACCACCACCGCAGCGGGCGCGGAGGTCGGCGCGGCGGGCAGCTGGCTGTGCAGCCAGCCACTGAGCAGAGCAGTGGCTGAGGGGCTGTAGATGGCGCTGAGGACCAGGGGGAGCAGCAGGGCCAGCGCTGCGGTGCCGGCCCGGGAGAGCTGCCACCACCAGGCGAGGGCCAGGCCCAGGGCAGCCGCCAGGGGCAACAGCAGGGCGGGGGTGTGGACCAGGCCGAGCAGCAGCTCGCGCAGGCTGAACCAGACCAGTGGCGCCGGGGGGCAGGTTTGCCATTGCATCAGGAGGGCATCAGCTCTCGGGAAGCTGCAATGCCTGCTCGATAGCCCTTGCCAGGTCGGCCAGGCCGCGCTGCACGCGGGGATCGGCAGGACTGGTGGGCTCACCACTGGGGGCGGCGGGTTCGGAGCTTGCAGGTGCAGAGCTGACGGCAAGGGGGAGGCGGATGCCAAGACGCGGCAGGGCATAGCGCTCAAGGCCTTCCACCAGGGCGGAGACGGGTGGCTGAAGGGGATGGTTGGGGTTGCCGGTGAAGGGATCGGGGCTGGGGTTGTCGGCAGCGTCGTGGGAGCTGATCACCAGCACCACATCGGTGGCCTGCAGGAAACCGAAGCGGCGGGCCCAGCCGAGCCAGTTGCCAGGCCCCCAGCTGGGGGTGGCCACGTTGCCCACCTCACTGACGCCCAACTGGCGGAGCCGCTCGGTGGCGATCAGGCTCTGATCGAGCACGGCGCCGCCCCACACCACGCTGTCGCCGAACACCAGCACGCGGCGGGTCGCCGCGGGCCGCGTGGGCGACAGCGGCGCGGCGCGCATCGACTGGGCATTCACCTCGATCCGGTTGCCGAAGCGGCCACGTAGAGCGGCGGTGTGCCGAGGCCGAGGCGATGGCGGGCAAACCATTCGCCGGCGAGGAGCACAGCGGCCAGGCCCACGGCGCCGACCAGGAGGCTGCGGAGTCGGAACCGTGGCATCACATCACCACCTCAGGAAGGGAGAAATCCCGATCGGGATCAGCCAAGCACTTTCAGGCGCTAGCATGGCAAAACATTCCCGCTCGGGAAATTTCAGCAAGCGATGGCGCCAGGCCGGCCAGGTGATCCCATTCGGGAAGAGTGCGGATTGAATCCGGCTGGGCTGCCGATCAAAACTGGGCTGCCGATCAAAACTGGGCTGCCGATCAAAACTGGGCTGCCGATCAAAACCGGGCAGGAGCTGGGAGCCGCCTTGCGTATGGCCCGCAAGGCGCTGGGGCTCACCCAGGCGGAACTGGCGTTGGCCGCTGGGGTGGGGTTGCGCTTCGTGGTGGAGCTGGAGGCCGGCAAACCAACCGTGCGCCTGGAGCGGGTGCTGCGCGTGATTGATGCCCTGGGCGGCTGCCTGCAGCTCCACGACCTGACGCCAAAGACAACACCATGACCGAGGAGAACACCAAGGCGCTGGAGGTGTGGCTTCTCAACCAACGAACAGGAACGTTGTGGCTCAACGAGGGGCAGCTGATTTTCCAGTACAGCGCGCAGTGGCTGGAGCTGCCCGGGTCGATGCCCCTCTCCCAGAGCCTGCCGCTGCAGGCCGAGCCGTTCAGCGATCAGGAGTGCCGACCCTTTTTCGCTGGATTGCTGCCTGAGGGGCAACTGCGGCAGCGCCTTGCCCGGCAGTGTCAGATCTCCAGAAACAATGACTTCGCTCTGCTGGCCGTGATCGGGGGTGACTGTGCCGGTGCGGTGAGCCTGGCGGTTGGTGATCGAGCCGAGGCGCCTGCCGCGGTGGAATGGCTGGAGCAGGATCAGCTGATCACTCTGCTTGAGGAACTTCCCCAGCGGCCGATGCTGGCCCAGCGTGATGGCCTGCGGCTGTCCCTGGCCGGTGCGCAGGACAAGCTGCCGGTGGTGTTTGAGGGAGGCCGCATCGGCCTGCCAAGGGGCGCCGCCCCCAGCACGCACATCCTCAAACCGGCGATCGCGGCGGTGGAGGGGAGCGTGATCAACGAGGCGTTCTGCATGGCCCTGGGGCAAGCCATGGATCTGCAGGTGGCGGCTGCCGAAATCCTGACGGCGGGGGAGCGGCAGGTGTTGCTGGTGCATCGCTACGACCGCCGCCGCGGAAACGGTGAGCCATGGCAACGGCTGCATCAGGAGGATTTCTGCCAGGCGCTGGGCGTGCCGCCCGAGCTGAAATATCAGAACGAAGGGGGCCCGGATCTACAGGCCTGCTTTGGGCTGCTGCGCCGAGTCACCAGGCCCAGCGCTCCGCAGGTGATCCGTTTGTTGGATGCGGTGATGTTCAACGCTCTGATCGGCAATCATGATGCCCATGCCAAAAACTTCTCGCTCCTCTACTGCGAGAAGACGCCCATACTCGCGCCGCTCTACGATCTGCTGTGCACAGCGGTGTATCCCACGCTGAGCACAAAGATGGCGATGAAGCTGGGCAGCAAGTATCGCTTCAGTGAGGTGCAGGTGCGTCATTGGGATCGCTTTGCCGAAGCAGCAGGGCTATCCCAGGCCCAGACCAGAAAACGGTTGGTGCGCATGGCGGGGCAGCTTCCCTCCATGGCACGGCGCCTGCAGGCCGAACCCGATTACCGGGATCAGACACTGATCGAAAGCATTGTGAACTTGATCGAGCAGCGGTGCGCACTCACCTTGCGTCGATTCGATGCGGGTTGATCGACTGGTCGATCAGGAGGGCAAGGAATCGCCGGTGGAGGACAGAGGGTTCGAGCCAGACAAGTGCTCCTGCTCGAAGCGCGCGAGCCTGGACTCGATCGCTGCGAGCCGCGCGTTCTCGTTCCGCTGCTCGTGCTGCATCATCCGCTGCTCGACGCCGGGATCCCGTCGCCAGTTGAGCAACTGCTACGCAGCCTTCGGCTACGACAATCACAAGCGCCACTGAGGCAACGATGAACCAGACGCCCCATTGCTGGGGGAGCTGGAGGCTGGCGCCGGCGGGGAGGGTGATGTGGTCATAGGAGGAGAGCAGCGCGATCAGGGCGATCACGAGGCCGGCGAGGATCTGGAGAGCGCCCTGGAGATCCAGGCAGCAGCGACGGCGCGGCGGAACCGGTGTTGCCGCCAAGCCTGGCCGGGATGCCGGGGCTCAGCACCACGACGGCAGTGTTCATGACATGCCGCGCAGGCACACCGCATCTGGTGTGCAAAACCGCCCCAGGCCGGACACCCGCGGCAGGACAACGGTGCCCTGATTCAGCCGCTCTTCAGCCTTTCGAAGGGAAGGGTGCAGGCTCCCATCTGCTGCGCTCAGGGTGATGGCGGCCTCAGTTCAGCGAGCACTAGCGCAAGGGCTTCACTCAGTTGGAGCCGGTTGCGGGAGGTGTCGGCGAGCAGGAATCGGCATTGCGCAACAAGGCATCCATCCTGGATTCGAGCTCGGCGAGTCGCCTGTTCTCTTGCCGCAGCTGCTCGGTCTCGTTCCTCAGCTGCTCGGTCTCGTTCCTCAGCTGCTCGGTCTCGTTCCTCAGCTGCTTCATCCGCAGCTCGTGCTGCATCTTGCGCTGCTCGTAGCCGGGATCCCGTCGCCAGTTGAGCATCGACAGCCACAAGCGCCACTGAGGCAGCGATGAACCAGACGCCCCATTGCTGCGGGAGCTGGAGGGCGCCGGCGGGGAGGGAGATGTGGTCATAGGAAGAGAGCAGGGCGATCAGGGCGATCACAAGGCCAGCCAATCACGAGGCCAGCCATGGCCTGGATCCAACCCTGGAGATCAAGGCAGCAGCACCGGCGGGGCGGGCTCGGAGAATCTGCCAAGTCTGGCGCAGATTCAAGTGATGGCTCGATCGGCACCAAAGCCCGGGGGTGTCAACAATCAATCGTAGTACATGCGTACACCCCGGGCGATCAGGACGGCTCCTCCGCCAGGGCGGCCAGCTCGGCGGCTATGAGGGCGAGGAATCGCCGGTGGAGGACAGAGGGTTCGAGCCAGACAAGTGCTCCTGCTCGAAGCGCGCGAGCCTGGACTCGATCGCTGCGAGCCGCGCGTTCTCGCTCCTCAGCTGCTCGGTTTCGCTCTCGAGCTGTTTCATCCGCTGCTCGTGCTGCATCTTGCGCTGTTCGACGCCGGGATCCCGTCGCCAGTTGAGCAACTGCTTCACAGCCTTCGGCTACGACAACCACAAGCGCCACTGAGGCAGCGATGAACCAGACGCCCCATTGCTGCGGGAGCTGGAGCTTGGCGCCGGCGTGGAGGGCGATGTGGTCATAGGAAGAGAGCAGGGCGATCAGGGCGATCACAAGGCCAGCCAATCACGAGGCCAGCCATGGCCTGGATCCAACCCTGGAGATCGAGGCAGCAGCGCCGGCGGGGCGGGCTCGGAGGGTCCGCCAAGTCTGGAGCAGATTCAGGTGATGGCTCGATCCGAACCAAAACCAAGCAAGAGCGTCAATCACACAAAAATACATGTGTACGCCAGGGCCGTGGCCCATCTGGGGCACGGGTGTGCGGGGAGGCGTTGGGCCTCTGCGCCGTGTCCTTCAGAAGGGGCTCGGGCACACCACATATGGTGTGCGAATCGGCGCCAAGAAGGACACTCGCTGCAAGGCATCACCCAGCACCACCGGCGCGGTGGCCTGCGGTGCAGGACCGCTGGCTGCGGCTATCAGGAGGCGGTGAGCTGGGGCTCGGCGGAGAGGGGATGCAGCTGAAGAGGTACTAGCGGTGGCGAGCGAAAACGGGCCTGCTCCATCGTGCGCAGCGCCGCTGCCCTCAGGGGGCTGGCGGCCTGAGTTCATCGAGCAACACCGCCAGGGCTTCACTCAGTTGGAGCCGGTTGCGGGGGGTGTCGGCGAGCAGGAATCGGCATTGCGCAACAAGGCATCCATCCTGGATTCGAGCTCGGCGAGTCGCCTGTTCTCTTGCCGCAGCTGCTCGGTCTCGTTCCTCAGCTGCTTCATTCGCTGCTCGTGCTGCATCTTGCGCTGTTCGTAGCCGGGATCCCGTCGCCAGTTGAGCATCGACAACCACAAGCGCCACTGAGGCAACGATGAACCAGACGCCCCATTGCTGCGGGAGCTGGAGGGCGGCGCCTGCGGGGAAGGAGATGTGGTCATAGGAGGAGAGCAGGGCGATCAGGGCGATCACCAGGCCAGCAATGGCCTGGATCCAACCCTGAAGATCGAGGCAGCAGCGCCGGCGGGGCTCGCTTGGAGGGTCCGCCAAGTCTGGCGCAGATTCAGGTGATGGCTCGATCGACACCAAAGCCAGACAGGGGGGGCAATCACCCAGAATAGTACATGCGTACGCCCCAACTGAAGTACGGGCATGGCACGGGTTCTAACCGGGAGGAGCAGGAGAGGGCTTCAGCCCAGGACGATGGTCGGCTGATTCCCTGCCGCCGCCGAGCTGGTGGGCTGGTGCCACGCGCACGGGAGCTATCCCTACGGTGCGGCGCAAGTACGGGACCCCATCAATACGCATTCGGAGAACGCAAGCGCAGGAACGTCTTGAGCAGGATCTTGAGATCGAGCTTGAGGCTCCACTCACGCTGGTAGCGCATATCGGCATCGACGCGATCCGCCATGGCCGAGAGGGTGGCGGTATTGCTCGTTGTGATCCACCGCATGGGGGCGAGGACCCACCAGGCTCATCTCACCGCGCAACACATTGAACAGCTGGGGCAATTCATCCAGGCTCCAACGGCGCAGGAAGGCACCCACGCGGGTCACACGGGGGTCATCGCGGGTGGCCTGCACCAGCATCGGCGACGCCGTGCGGCTGAAAACGTCGTAGCGATCAGGACGGCTCTTCCGCCAGGGCGGCCAGCTCGGCGGCTATGAGGGCGAGGAATCGCCGGTGGAGGACAGAGGGTTCGAGCCAGACAAGTGCTCCTGCTCGAAGCGCGCGAGCCTGGACTCGATCGCTGCGAGCCGCGCGTTCTCTTGCCTCAGCTGCTCGGTTTCGCTCTCGATCTGCTTCGTTCTCTCTTTGCTCTGCTCGATCTCGCTCTCGAGCTGCTTCATCCGCAGCTCGTGCTGAATCTCGCGCTGCTCGTACTGAATCTCGCGCTGCTCGTACTGAATCTCGCGCTGCTCGACGCCGGGATCCCGTCGCCAGTTGAGCATCGATAACCACAAGCGCCATCGAGGCAAGGATGAACCAGACGCCCCATTGCTGCGGGAGCTGGAGCTTGGCGCCGGCGGGGAGGGCGATGTGGTCATAGGAGGAGAGCAGGGCGATCAGGGCAATCACGAGGCCAGCCAATCACGTGGCCAGCCATGGCCTGGATCCAACCCTGAAGATCGAGGCAGCAGGGCCGGCGGGACGGGCTTGGAGGGTCCGCCAAGTCTGGCGCAGATTCAGGTGATGGCTCGATCGACACCAAAGCCAGACAGGGGGTCAATTAACCAGAATAGTACATGCGTACGCCCCAGCTGAAGTACGGGCATGGCACAGGTTCTAAGAGTTTGCTGAAAAACCCCGCCACCTCTGCGAGAATGGGCCAACTGCCCCAGGTTTGATGCGAGGTCAGCAGGAGCGCAGCGGCTCCTTGTTCTCCTACGTCTCGATCGAGGAGCGGATCCCGG